>CANGQE010000046.1 GCA_947455845.1 Rickettsiales bacterium | reverse complement strand
GGTGCGAAATTCCAATATCGTAATAGCTAGAGCGCTCAGCTTTTACTTTAGAATTAGCATCACTTTCTGACTCGTTACTAGTGCCGTTAAATCTGGCGCGAGCAGTTTCAGAAATTGCCGAAGTTGGTGGTGGCGTAAAATAACGCGCAAAACCGGCGTGAATTTTGGTTTTTTTAGTTAAGTCGTAAAGCACACCAAAACGCGGACTAAATTGGCTTTCATTAACGTAAGCCCGCGAGGCATCAAAGCGCAAACCGTAATTGACTGTAAGCTTGTCAATTGCCTTCCACTCATTTTGCAAATAGCCGCTAAAAAGTTGGGAGTTTTTAACACCACCTTCATCAATTCGGAAAGGATCATCTGAAACCTGATTTCCCGAACCATCAAGCTCAAAAACCCAATTTTCAGTTGAGCTTCTTACTTGGTCGTTACTGGCGAAAAAACCTGTGCGAAGAGTGTTGGTTTCGTTTAGCGCGTAGCTAAAATCACCCTGCAAACCATTGGCAAAACTGCTACGATCTAAAGTTGAAGAAATACCATTAAAAACCAAATCACCAGAATAATCAGGATTGTATTTTAGGTCGCTGTAGCGCGAGAAAAATGACACTTGGTAGTCAATATCCGAATCAGTTACACCTTGAAGTGAGGCAATAGCAAACCTGTTTGATTCGCTTTGATTTTGATCCAAATTTGACGAGGAGACATTACTAAATCCGTTAAGATCATATTCGGCGCTTTGATTGGGATTATTGGGAATTTCAAAGCGACTATTCGCGTTTGAAACAATCAAATTAAAGCGCTTTCCGGCGTCAATTAGGTAAGAAAAATAGCCAAACAACCTATCTTGTTTGGTGTCATTATGCAGCGATGTTTTAGAGGCGGTTGAAGATTCAAGACCACGATTACTCTGCAAAAAGCTAGCATTGATGTAGTAATTTAAATTACCTTCAAAACCGCTTACTTGTTGGTTTAAACCAATAGTATCATTGCCACCGATTGTTACTTCCGATCTAGCTCCTTTGTTAAAAGCGCCACTTTTGGTTTTAATGTCAATTACACCCGCCGTTCTAATGCCGTATTGCGCTGGCATTGCACCAGTTAAAAATTCAATTTTATCGGCAAAGTGAGTATCTAGCGACTGCCCAAAACCACCAACGCTTTCCGGCAATATCACACCATTAATACGATATTGTAAATTAGCGTGATCACCTCGCACGTAAAGTTGTCCTTGAGTACCTTGCACCACGGAAGGAGCGCGCAATAATACCTGATCTAGCGGAGTTGCCTGACCTTGCGGCAAATTATCAATGTCTTTCTGGGAAAAAGAAAAAGAGCTGCCGCCAGTTTTTGGCGAAAGATTATTACGAGAATTGTCGAGCTTAGTTGCAGTAATTTGGTAGTTCCAAACATCGGAAGAGAAAGCTGTTGAAGCCATGAAAATCAGGCTTGCACACAGCAAGAAGAAGAATTTTTTCATTTGAAATTATTGCTTGAATAAGGGACTAGTCGCGCTGTAGCGCAAGCGAAAGCGGACGGAAGGTTGATTTAAGAATGCAAAAGATCTGTGGGGAGAATTTAAATCCTCCGTCTGCCAGCGCCAAGGGCGCTGTCATCCACCTCCTTTTGCAAAGGAGGCTAGGAAGCTGGGGGTGCGCGGGGAGCTTTAGAAGCTAAAAGATAGGAAAGTTTTACGCGATTGAATTGGCGTAAAGCGAAGGCTAAGAAGAAAAATGGTGCGTAAAAAACTAGATTCGCCGGTGGCGTAATCTGATTTTGAAAATTAGCCACCGAGCACAAGAAACAATTTTCAGATTTTTTGTCGGAAGATTTTGAGTGAGAGAAAATTATTTTTTCTAAAAAATTCGGTTCATTTTGCACAAGTTCAACTGATGATGAAGCAACTTCTTGATGTGAAAAAGAGTGGACAAGCGCAGAGGTTCTGCTCAAAACTAAAAGAATGAGCAGGGAAACAAGGAAAAGCTTGGTAAATTTGGACTGGATTTTTATTTTAAACATCAAAACTTGTTTGAATCTCTCGGTAGTTTTTGTTTTTGCAGAATGGAAATATTTTCTTCACCTAAACAAACCACATTCAAAATTTCAACTTAAAAAATCATGCCCGTAAAAATTCTTAAGATTCAAATTTTAAACCTACTCGAAAAAACCGGCCACTTCACTTTGCTTAATTTAGCCAAGCTCGGCGAGATGGTTTTATTCACGCTAAATGCTGTTCGACACTGCTTTACCCCACCTTTTTATCCACGCTTAATCCTCCGTCAATTTTTACAAATCGGCTATTATTCTTTGCCTGTAGTTGGCCTTACCGCAATTTTTTCCGGTGCGGTTTTAGCTTTACAAAGTTACTCCGGCTTCTCTCGCTTCAACGCTGAAAGCACTATTGCCACCGTAGTAGTTTTATCAATCACCCGCGAGCTTGGCCCCGTACTTGCCGGATTAATGGTAGCAGGACGCGTCGGCGCCTCGATGGCCGCCGAAATCGGCACCATGAAAGTGACCGAACAAATCGACGCTTTGCGCACCCTTTCCACCAATCCTTACAAATATTTAATTGCACCCCGCGTTATCGCCGGTGTGTTAATGCTACCTTTCTTAGTTTTAATCGCCGACATTATCGGCGTGATGGGCGGCTATTTGGTTAGTGTGCACTCACTTGGATTTTCTCCGGGACCTTACATTAACAGTACCTTCAAATTTTTAGAACAAGTTGACGTTGTTTCCGGTCTGGTAAAATCAGCATTTTTTGGTTTCGTTATTTCAATAATGGGCTGCTATTTTGGTTACAATTCTAAAGGTGGTGCTGAAGGGGTGGGGATTGCTACAACCAATGCAGTAGTATCCGCATCAATTGTGATTCTGCTTTTGAACTACATGATCACCGGTTGGTTTTTTGGATAAATTAATAATTTAACACTCATGAACTACCACCACATCTACCACGCCGGAAATTTTGCTGATGTTTTTAAACACATTATTCTCATTCTCTGCTTAGAAAAACTTCACGAAAAACCAACAGCGTTTTTTGCCCTCGACACTCACGCCGGAATTGGAAAATACGATCTCGCCGATGAAAAATCCCTGAAAACTTTTGAAGCTAATGAGGGAATAAAAAAACTTTTAGCTCAAAAAAATTTCGCCGATTTTTTGCCAGAACGTTATTTAAGAATTTTAGCTAAAATTAATTTTTGTGAAATTGCAGAGTTACCTCACAAACTCAGAACCTACGCCGGTTCTCCCGTCTTAATAAAAGATTATTTACGCCGTGATGATCGCGCGCTTTTTGCTGAATTAAATCGTGAAGATTTTTTGCAATTAAAAAAAGCCTTTGCCGGCAGTGATAAATTTTCTCTGCTTAAAGAAGATGGTTTTTCATTATTAAAATCAAAATTACCGCCAGCAGAAAAACGCGGATTGATTGTGATTGATCCCGCCTTTGAAAAAGATCAAAAAAAGATTTCTGACGATTACGAAAAAATTATTGTAAATTTAGAAGAAGCCCACCGACGCTTTGCTCACGGCACTTATTTAGCTTGGTATCCGATCATTAAAAGTGACACCGAAGTTTTGGAAAAGTTTCACCGCCAAATGGCCGAATTAAAATTTGCTAAAATTTTACACACCACTTTTGACATTGGACAAACATCTGAAGAAACTAAAATGCATGCTTGCGGGATGTTTGTTTTTAACGCTCCGTGGCAGTTAGATGAAAAATTAAAAATGATTTTGCCACAAGTTTTGCAGGTTTTAAAAAAATCGGATGAAGCGAAAGTTGAAGTGAATTGTTTGAGGGATTTGTAGCACTCCAAATAGATCCTGAAACAAGTTCAGGATGACGATGATGGGAGATCGAGAGTTACCGTCATCCTGAACTTGTTTCAGGATCTGTCTCGTCTCCCCCAGTCTCACCAAGAGTACATTTAAAAAATTCTCGCAATACACAAGTCCTTTTGGTTGAATTCTTTTTACAGAAAAAGCACCTTTTTGATCTTGCTTACAATCAATCTAACCCCACTACTCATTCGGCTTTATGAAAAAAGGTTTTACCGCTCTCAAAGCCTTTTCCCTAATTGAGATATCAATCGTACTTATAATCATCGGAATTCTGATTGCCGGTGTTACTCAAGCTTCACGCCTGATTAAAGAGTCGCGCTTAAAGATGGCTCAGACGATGACGCAAAGTTCACCCGTAAACAGCCTTAAAGGATTATCCCTGTGGTTTGAAACTAGTTTAGATAATAACTTCTTATCTGCTGAAGCGGTTGATCAAGCAACCATTACCATCTGGAATGATGTTAATCCGCAAAATTCTTACAAATACACCGCCCAAGCCGCCCAGAAAAACAATAGCAACCTTGTTAGCTACAATTCTGCAGCCGGAGGTACTATTTTAAACAGCAGAGGCCCCACTTACATCGAAGATGGTATTAATAATATTCCAACATTGCGCTTTACCAATAATGGCTCTACCGCTTATCGCTACCTTACTGTTGATAAGGCAATGAGAAATTTACCTAGAGACAGCATGACTTTATTCGTTGTAATAAAATATCGCAGCGGAGTTGGATTTATTTTCGATAGAACTTGCACCGATTCCGCAGGATCAGTTGTGCTTTGCTCCTCATCTGCAAATGGGGGCTCTTCCTTATTTGGCTTAGAAATTACAACCGGAAATGCCTTAAGACCAAATATCCGCCCCGATGGATCTGCCTCGGCTTATTTTCCCAGCCTTGGTACAGCCACTTATCTTCCCGGTTACACTTTGTCAGCAGGAAGAAATTACATCATCACTCTCGAACGCAAATATAATAATAGCTTCATCACCTATGTAAACGGCACTTCATCTTACAATGTGAATTCAAGTAAAGCCGATGACGGTCAATCAATAAATATGGATCCGATTAAAATCGGTCGTCACGCCGAATTTGATACTAACAATACCTTGGATTTTGATGTTTCAGAAGTGATTTTTGTTTGTGGCCCATTGAAACAAGAGGATCGCTTCTTGGTCGAAGATTATCTAGGGAAGAAATATAATATTGGCGTCAATCACAATTAATTAAGGCCTACGCATTGTTAAATAAAATCTTCTAAATCCAACCGCGCACCCAAATCAAAAAACGCCTCGTCATGAGTTGCCATTATCACCAAGCCCTCCTCCTTAACTCTGGTTTTAATCAAACCATGCAGCATTTCTTTACCGGCTTTATCTAAATTATTTGAAGGCTCATCCAAAAACCAGATCGTCGCCGGACAGCATAAAAGCTTGGCCAACATCACTCTTTTTTGCCAACCGGCAGAAAGATTTTTTATTTTTGCATCAGCAAAATCTGTCAGCCTAAAAAAACTTAAAGCTGATGAAAGAGCTAACTCTGTGCCATTAAGGCGAGCGTAAAAAAGTAAATTTTCAGCAACCGTTAACTCATGTTTAAGAAAATTTTTGTGTCCTAAAAATTGACTGTCGCCGTTAAAAGTATCACGAAAATTTTCGACATCCTCACCACCCCACAAAATTTTCCCCCCAGTAGCCTTAGAAATTCCCGCTAGAATTTTAAGTAAACTACTTTTCCCCGAACCATTTTTGCCCGTAATTATTAGAGCAGAATTGATGCTTACTGAGAAGCCCAGTTCACTAAAAATTTTCTTGTGATCTTTGAATAATGAAAGATTATCAATTGTGAGCATACCTTCTAGAACCTTGATTTTACTGATTAATTTCCACTATGTCCGAAATAAAATTCTACGAATATTCTGATGCAAAAAATCCCAAATATCTAGTGATTTTCTTGCATGGCTACGGCGCCAATGGCGAAAATTTAATTGACCTCGCCCACGAGTTTAAGCGTGCTGTCCCTAATGCCCACTTCATTTCTCCTAATGCCATTGAACCTTGGGAAGGCGGCTTTCCTCACGCTTATCAATGGTTTTCATTAAGTTCAGGATTTGAAAGAAAGAGTCTTGCTGTAATGGGCCAAGATATTAAAAGAGCCAATCAAATTTTAGGAAATTTCATCGATACCCAACTAGCGCGTTTTAATTTGACTGTTGAAAATTTATTCATTGTCGGATTTTCCCAAGGGGCAATGATGGCACTTTATCAAGGCTTCATCAAATCTAATAAACCCGCCGGCGTAATCGCCTTTTCCGGAAAATTAATTCTTCCTGAAATGCTTGGAGAACAAACCTCATCCCAACCAAACATTTGCCTAATTCACGGCGAAGCTGATTCAGTAGTGCCTTTCGAAAGTTTCTTAGAAGCCAAAAAACTTCTGGAAGAAAAAAGCATGTCCTTCGAATCCCACGCCATTCCTCACTTAGACCACTCAATCGACATCCACGGAATTCGCATGGCGCAGAATTTTATTAAGAAACAAATTGCTTAGATCCTGAAACAAGTTCCAGATGACGCTAACTAACAAACCTACCTACACGTGTCACCCCGCACTTGCTGCGGGGTGACACGTGTGGGAAGTATTGCTAGTTTTATTTTTAACCTATTTGTCAACGCACACTCACCAAATTATACCTGCTGCAATGGGGGTCGTTATCTTGCCAATTGTAGAAAACACAACTGTCGCTGCGGGCAGCATCTATAGCACAGCCGCTTAGGGCGAGTAGGATTATTAGATATTTCATAAAGTCTTTTTTTGGATTAAGACCCGCGACATCAATGACGAATTTTAACTGAAGGAATGCTTCCCCGAATGGCAAAAAAGGCCGCGGGATAAATCATCTTTTTAACTTAGAAAAATGGGGAAGGCTTGAAATGGCCTAACAACAACCAAACAACATTAGGCGGAACTTATTGGATTCAAGTTGCGCAACATCTTTAAGCGCAAGGGTAAAATTAATTGGATTAATTAAAGCTTGAATATTTTGAGGAAAACTTTTGAGGAAAACTTTTTTTATACCAACTTTGCTATTATCGCTAAATCTTGATACGCCTTGTTTTGAGGCAGTTTTTTTATCTTCTAACTCAACTTGGCGATCTTTTTTATGACTAAGTTTTTCGGTTAAATAAGAATATCTGTGCGAGAAAAAATTGCTCTGACCTAGAAATACGATTACTAGAGCTGTGACTGATTTGAGGGTGACCATAAATTAACCGAGATTTGCTGAAAGAACTTGTAGAAAAAGGAAGGGGTAGGAAGAAAAACTAGCAGCAACAACAAAAAGAGGCGGCGGGAAGGGAGATTGAATTTTCTGTGAAGTAGTTTTTTAGGTTATTCATTTTTAAGTGAATTCTGAAAAAATAATTAGGGACGGACAAAATCAGGTGTAAAAATGAATTTGCAATATTCTTTTTGCGTGCAGGATGAAAAAATAATATTTAACGCGTGGACTAGACCCAGTCGTGAAGACGGGGTCCACCGCGTCGCGGTCTCGGTAATCCTTAAACTTCAAAACTCCCAATGAAACTTTCTCAATATTTCCTCCCAACACTCAAAGAAAACCCAATTGATGCCACAGTCGCTTCGCACCAATTAATGGTTCGCGCCGGCATGATTCGTCAAACCGCAACCGGAATTTACACTTGGCTGCCGCTCGGTTTAAAAGTTTTGCGCAAAGTTGAAAAAATCATCAAAGAAGAAATGGATAAGGCGGGAGCTTTAGAAATTTTAATGCCAACAATTCAACCGGCAGAATTGTGGATTGAGTCAGGCCGCTACGAGGCTTACGGCAAAGAAATGTTACGCATTAAAGACCGTCACGATCGCGACATTCTTTACGGACCAACTCACGAAGAAGTAGTTACCGACATCTTCCGCAAAAACGTCACTTCCTACAAAGATTTACCAAAAAATCTTTACCAAATTCACTGGAAATTCCGTGACGAAATTCGCCCGCGCTTCGGCCTAATGCGTGGCCGCGAGTTTTTAATGAAAGATTCTTATTCTTTCGACATTGATGAAACCAGCGCCAAAAAAACCTACAATTTAATGTACGAAACTTACTTTAAAATTTTCCGCAAAATGGGATTAAAACCAATTGCTCTGCGTGCTGATACGGGTGCTATTGGCGGTGACTTATCCCACGAATTTCACGTTCTGGCCGATACTGGTGAAAGTGCGATTTTTTACGACAAAAAATTTGATGAATTAGATGAGTCAAAAAAATTCAACATTGAAGAAATGCAAAATCTTTACGCCATGGCTGATGATTTGCACGATGAAAAAAAATGCCCGATTGCTGCTGATCAACTATCCTCCAGACGCGGTATTGAAGTAGGTCACATTTTTAACTTTGGCT
>CANGQE010000045.1 GCA_947455845.1 Rickettsiales bacterium | reverse complement strand
GGCTGATAGTTATGATAAAATATATCAAGTTCAGGAAGCCGCTCTGGCTAAATCGGTTGTTCCCACCCAAACACTGATGGATTCTGATAACAAAAATATTAAGGAATTTGCTATTAAAGATTCTTTAGTGGAAAAATTTCCATATTGTCAGCCAGCTCGTGGAAATGGATGCTGTTATTTTAACGCTGCATTCGCGGCTATATTGCATGCATGTGTAGGAAATGAAGCTAAGCTTAACATTCTCAAGCATAATTTATTTAATTTGGGATGCCAAGATATCGTAGAAAGAATTCCAGATAGTAATCAATTGAATCGTGACAAGGTACATGAAATATTGACCGCGGATATGGAGGGTAATATTGTGATTGATCTATCTAACAAGTTACTAGTGCCGTTGTTGAGTAAAAATATAGAGGATTTCACTAGGTCCACAAAAGATGATTTATTTCTCTCTTTAAGTGGTGGAAATGGAAACATTTTTTTTCCAGAATTAAATGCTAGACAAGAGCAAGAGTGGAAAACTCAGTGTGAATTAGAAGCGTTGGATAAAGAAGCTCTAAGAGGAAAAATTAGTACGTTTATTGATTTTTTTTCAACTCCATACGACTTCTTAGACGGTTTTGGTAATAATATCCAAAGAGCTTATCGTTCTAGTGATGATCGTGAAGTTAATGAAGCAATGCATAGAGCTGGATTTTCAGATCTTCAAAAACAAGTAATTTTTCATAATACTAAAGCGGCTGAGCGTTTGGGTGGTGGAGATAATTTGAGGTTAGATAACATTGAAGATTATGCTAATGCGCGGACGCAAGGAGGTTTCCCAAATGCTTTTGATCCATATTCAATTAACGATAATGTGTTGAAGCGGATTTGGCCTTATGATGTTTCCATAATAACACGTACCACTCTAAATAGCTACGAGCCGGAAGATAACGTTACATATGTACTGCACAGGGCAATTCATTTTGATGCGTTATATTCAAAATTTAATTTTGCACTTTCCTGCGATATTCAAGATGCTATTGATGGAACAGCTACTAAGAGCTCAACAACTAGGCGTGATGAAGAAGAATTATATTTGCAGGGTAGAGAGCTAGCAATTAGCTTAAGTCGCGTTGAAACTCAAATTTATTTAGAGGCACGTGATAAAGAAGATTCTATGTCACTAAGAGATGCTTTGACAACGTTAGATATAGGTGATGATCTGAGTACAAAAAAGGGTGTAAAATTTTCCCATTTTCCTACTTCTGTTGATGTTCTTAAATCTCTTGATACTCAAAAGCAAAGAGTGGAGGCAATGCAAGGGGCATTTTCTATAATGCGAGAAAATAAGCCAGTATTGGCATCAAATTATGTTAGAGATCTTATCGATTTTAAACTTACTGAGTTTGGATTAACTCATGCTAAAGTACTGTTAGAGCATAGAAATAGTAATGATTACCCTGCCGAGGTTAAAAAAAATGCTGCTGAGAGTGTGAGGGGTGAAGAATTAAATTTAAACAGAGTTGGTCAAAGAAAACATGTTTCTGAAAATGATCTGCGGAATTATGCTGATGAGTGTGGCCTTGATAAGGATTCGGCTATTTCTCGTTGCGAAGAGATCGCTAATAAATGTTTTTTAAATATTATTGAGTCTAGATCGAAGGATATGTTCAGCTTGAATAGTGATCTTACATCAATTGTTGAACGCGTAGAAAGTATGTTGCAGAGTCAAGGTTCGCAGATGACGCAAGGGAAGATAGAGGAAGCACAAAAACTAATCTCCAGCAAAGAATATGCAATCCAAGATAATTTAATAGCCCTAAAAGCCGCCAGAGTATTTGTAGGTGTACCGGAATTAAATGGGCAGAGGTCTGAAGTTCCGTGGGCTGTGCAAAAAGGTGCGGAAATTTCCACTCCCTCAAATAAATTTCATGCAACTTTGGCTTTGCCTTTGATGACGAATGACAAAAGTGTATGGTTTAAGCGTGCTGTTCCGTCAGGATGTAATGATTCTTGTGAAATTATTCCTGAAAATCGTGACAATAAATTTAAAGTTTTGGATGCTGTGGAGCAGTACAAAACTAATGGAGATTTGGATAAGGAGAAAGTCCAAAACACTTTCATCGATATTCTTAAAAAACTTTCTGCCGGTACTGAGGGTAATGAAAAACCGTCAAGAGGTCCATTAACTCTCGATCAAATTCTTGCCATTATTGATAAAGCAAAGGATGTTGGAGGAATTTCTAATAAGGTGGATGAACGAGACGGTTCTTATTCAAAAATTCAATCCGAAAATCTGGCTTGTGTTTCTGCGGTTGAAGCCAAAAAATTCTCAAAAGCATTCCAGCTAGAATGTGAAGCTTGCGGTATTTATTCCGGTCGGGAAGGTGGGAAGTCGGTAGGGTTAAGGCTTACTTTTATTCCTGATGATGTGGTGAAGAAATTGGAAGATGAGAAGGGTCATTTCCAAGGCAATATTCCTGAAGCAAAGCAAAGGATTAATGAAATCAAAAAAAATCAAACTTTGCAACAAATTGAGATCGCAAAATCTAGCGGCAAGTCTCGCTAAATTATTTCTTAATTTCTAAAGCAATCTCTAGGCAAGTCCGAGAATCTATTCACACTGTCATTTCAGCGGGAGCAAAATGAAAATTATGCATAATTCTAAATAGCGCACAGGGCAGAATAATTTAATTGCGATGGAAAAATCGTGGTGCATGTTGAGTTGGTGGGCAGTTTTAACTCAATTTTAAATTCCATGAAAATAGCTTTTAAATTAGTGATCCTCTCTTCAATCATTTTTCCATCGGCGTTGTTGGCGAGAGATTTTTCTCCTCATGAGGCGGTATCGAAACTAGATCATAAAAAGAATGAAATTCAGGTGAAATACAAGACTAAGCAAAACGGGGAATTAAGTTCTAAGCAGGGTGAGGGTGATAGTTTGGTTTCGGATAGTAGTAAAGCAGCGACGCTAGATCAGGACAAGAAGGATCAAATTCAGGCGCAGCTCGATCGGGCCAAATCCAGTATTGCACCAACTGAGGAATCCGGTAATAAGCAGAGCAAGGCTGCGGCTGTGACAAGTGCAGTGAGTAGCAAAGTTTCGTCTGTTGTTTCTAATGTGTCTTCGTATTTAGTTAGGAATCAATAATAGGGATTTAGATAGGTGTTAACGGCACTTCTACATGTGTCACGAGTTTGAAAGTGGACAATGTGGAGTGTAGTAATAGTATTAAAAAAACGGGTATATACCAAATCTACGTCAAACTTGAACTTTTAAATCACCCGTCTGACTGCTAGCGCAGTCATCCACCCTCTTTTTCAAAGAGGGCTATCAACGCGCAGAAAGCCCTCTTTGAAAAAGAGGGAGGGAGACGCCGAAGGCGGCGGAAGGGTGATTTAAAAATTGGTATAGACATCCTCTTCACGATTGTATTATTGAATTAAAATTTAAAAAATGCTTAAAAATTTTTTTAATCCAAAAAGGAAAGTTGTCGTTTCAAGAGAGGCGCATCCTTCTAAGAGTCCGCCAGTTGCAACAAATCATTATCTAGCTTCCGCCGTACCTGTGGAATTTTGGAGTATTGTTGATCAGCGCAGTCGATTTTATCTAGACTCGGCAATTAATCGGGTTGTTGAAGTTGGGGTTCGTGATAAAAATTATAAATATCTTAATATTCCTTATGTTGAGGAGTTGCCAAATGGCGTGTCTCGGGCAAGGATAGAGCAATCTTGTATTTTGGTAAAAGACTCGACTTTGATGCCGCCTCTTAATCAAGATTGTGAAAGGGACATAGCGGATGAAGATATAAAATCGGCTGATTTATTACTACAAGGATTAACCTCAGATGATTTTGTTAGAGATAAAGATGGTCAGGCAGTTATGGTTCTTGCTGCCTTTTCTAATTCGGCAAGACATTTTCCTACAGATATCTTGCACGGAGTTCTTGTGCCGGAATTTCAAAAATTGCAAAAAGTTGTAATGAATAGTGAAGTAGATATTTTTCCTCTAAAAATTTTATTTGCTTACAATCTTGGCGGGGCGGCGCATTGGAATATCGGTGAAATGATTTTTAAAAAGTCGGGTGATGACTTATTCGCCCTTGGTGCCAAGGCTTATGATCCCTATGGATCCATTAAAACTACCGATAATAACCCTAGTCTAAAAACAATTTCCCAATGTTTTGCAGAAGCATTTGCGGCTACGTTCGGATTACGAGAGATGCAAAGTATTAGATATACCAATATTCCTAAAATCGTAGCACCTCAAAGAGATGGTAATTCATGCGGTGCTTATAGCTCCGAAGGTGTTTTGGGTTTGATTGACAGTAATCAGGTTTGGAGTCGGTTAAAGGAAAAAGATTTTGGATGTGGAGATCATCTGCGAGAAAATCACTACGAGGTTTTTAGAAGGTGGAACGATTTTTATCAGACAAGAAGACAAGATAATACTGCTGCTACCACATCTTCTAGCGCAATGATCTTACCGGTAAAATGGGATATTGGGGAACCTGTTCCACTTACGAATGGCGTAGCAGAGGTAAAAATTCCGTCAGAGGAAGTTAAGGCTAGATTGGTTGAAACTTTGGCTAAAGATAGTAAAGAAAATGTGTGGCGCAGAATGGCGGATAGTGGTGTATCCAATCGTGCCAGCAAGTTTAAAGTTGTGGATGGAATTAGGGATTATAAAAATGATAACGGCAGCGTGAGCCCAGAAAAAATCCAAGAAACTTTTATTAAAATAATTGAAAAAATTTCTGCTGATACCGGCTTTGAGAAGAAGAATGTTCTGGAGTTGATTAAGCAAGTCAAGGTTAGGGGTGGTGTCTCTAATGAGGTTAATAGTGAGACTGGAAAATATAAATCAAAAGCTGAGATAAGTGAAATTGGTTTAATCGAAAATATTTCTTCTGCTGATGCTAAAAAATTCTCGGCTCTTTTTCAGAAAGAATGCAAGGCTTGTGGAATTTATTCCGGACGCGAAGGTGGGAAGGCAGTGGGTTTAAGATTGACCTTTGTTCCAGATGAGGTGGTGGATAAACTGAGCAAAATGCAAAGTGCTGAGTTTGATCAAGGTAAACTTAGTGCAAAAAAATATCTTGAGGAAGGTGTCAAAAAATCCGCTATTTTAGCGGAGATAGCTGAAGAAGAGAGAAGAAGTCGCGCTGGACCTCGCGCTGGACGGAGTTTATAACTCCGTCCACATGTTTACATCAAAGCAAATTTTTTAGGTTTGATGCAAACGTAGGGTCGGGGTTACAAAACCTGACCCGCAGCGAGAATAAAAAAGTTTTTAATAGCTTTGGATATTAATTTGTGACGAGGTGGACTCCGCAATAATGAAGGTGAGAAAACTCAATTTTCCACACAGTGTGGAAAATTGGAGAATATGTTGATTAGGATAGTATTTACAAGGCTTAAGGCTACATCAAAATCACGCGTTTTTATCTCGAAATTACAATGCTGACGAGATAAAAAACCGCACTACATCTTTGCCATCTTGGTTAACAAATTCGATTTCTAGTTTTTCTTTGTCGCGGCGGAATTTTAATTTTTCTAGGTCGCTTTTAGATACTCTCCAGCCCATGTGAGGTAGAGTTTTTTGGTAGAAGTTTCTTACTTTTTCTAAGTCAATTTTAGTGGCGTAGCTCGAAGACATGATGCTGCCGGAATTGGAGTCAAATCCTAGGCTGTCTTCGGAGATTTTTTCCATTCCAACTAGAAGTGGAATGTCTTCGCTGCCTTGGACGAAGTCTTCGGAAGCTCGTAGTTGTTCGGGTTTGCTGATGGTTGGCTTGGCAGGAATTTCTATTTCGGCGCAGCTAAAAAGCAGAAGTGACAAGGAGATTAATGTGAGGAATTTTTTCATGTTGGAATGGTTGTTTGTTAATCTGAGTGTGGGAATAGATCCTGAAACAAGTTCAGGATGACGGAGTCTTTGGGGAAATCTCCCCTTTAACGTCATCCTGAACTTGTTTCAGGATCTATCGCAACCAAATCACTTCTGGCATTGCTCGCAATAAAAGCTCGAGCGGCCGTTTTGTTTTATCTTTCTGATTAAATTCTTTTTACAAAGCAAACAATTTTCCTCATTGCGTCCGTAAACCTTAAAGTTGTTTTGAAAATTTCCTAAATCACCTTTGGCATCAACGTAGTCAGAAATTGACGAGCCGCCCAAATCAATGGCATTTTGAATAATTTTTTTAATTGAAGAAATTAGTTTTTTAAGTTCGGAATCTTTGAGTGATGAAGAGTCTCGCAGCGGGGAAATTGCTGAGTCAAACAATGATTCGTTAATGTAAATATTCCCCACCCCAACCACAATTTCATTATCCATCATTGCGGTTTTGATGTTCATTTTTTTGCCGCTTAATTTTGATTTTAGATCGGCAAAATTAAATTCGTCGGACAATGGCTCGGGCCCGAGTTTTGAAAGCATCTTGTGAGTTTTGAGGTTTTTGGTTTCGATGAGGTCGATGAAGCCAAAACGGCGGGGGTCGTTGAAGATTAGCCATTGCGGACTCCCTGCGCCGTCATCCTGAACTTGTTTCAGGATCTGTCGTGCACTCAATTCACAAGCAAAATGATCATGCTTCAACTTCTTAAAATCATCCCCAAGCGTAATCTTCCCACTCATCCCCAAATGCACAATCAGGCTTTGGCCATTGTCAAAACTAATAATCAAATAACGTGCTCGCCTTGTTACTTCCAAAACTTTAGCGCCGTTCAATCCTTGTAAATCAAGGGTCGAGCCAATTCGCATTTTTTTATCTGAGCGAAAAATTTGATTAATTTTCTTGCCGCTTAAAGTTACTAGGCCGCGGCGAACGGTTTCTACTTCTGGAAGTTCGGGCATTTTTGAATTTAGAATTAAGAATTAAGAATTTAGAGTTGGGTTGTATCACAGACTCCGCCATCCTGAAACAAGTTCAGGATGACGATGGGGGTAAGATTTGTTCCAGACTCAAAACCCAACTCTAAATTCTAAATTCTTAATTCTAAATTTTTTTATGTCTCTCCTCCAACTTCCCCCTGAAGCTACCGACAATCGCGTCCTCATGCACAGCTGCTGCGCGCCTTGTGCTGGAGATTTGATGGAGCGCATGATTGAGTCGAAAATTGATCTGACGATTTTTTTCTACAATCCCAATATTCATCCCAAAAAAGAATATTTAATTCGCAAAGAAGAAAATATTCGTTTTGCGGAAAAGCTGGGAATTCCTTTTGTTGATGCTGATTACGATGTGCAAAATTGGTTTTCACGGGCTAAAGGTTTAGAGCGCGAACCTGAACGCGGAGTGCGCTGCACTAAATGTTTCGACATGCGTTTCGAGCGCACTGCGCTTTACGCGGCGGAAAATAATTTTAAAATAATCACTAGCTCACTGGGAATTTCGCGTTGGAAAAACATGGAGCAAATCAATGATTGCGGAATACGCGCTGCCAATAATTACGAAGGCGTTACCTACTGGACTTACAATTGGCGTAAAGAGGGCGGGGCTGCAAGAATGTACGAAATCGCCAAGCGCGAAGAATTCTACAAACAAGAATATTGCGGCTGCATTTTTAGCTTACGTGACAGCAACGACTGGCGAGTGCAAAATGGTCGTGAAGAAATTAAAATTGGTGAAGAATTTTATCGCGAAGTGGTGATTGATAAAAACTTGGTGCAAAAAAAATCTTCAGAAAATATAGGTTAATTATTAAGGCTTAAAAAATTTAATAACTAAAAATAACTAAATTATGACAATTCCAACTTCAGCTCCTAAACCGGTTCCTACAGAAACTAATAGAAATATGCCATACTCTATAGTTGCACTAACTCACGATACTACAGCAGATGATACTGTTGTTAGAGGTAATACTGGACCGCATAGCAGATCAAACGTACCTTCTAGTTCTAGGGGTACAAATGTTACACCTACTTCAAGTCCAACTTATTCACCATCCTCCCAATCTCCTAACCCATCTGTTAGAGTGAATTCTGATGAGGTCACTCATGTAACTACAGGAAGAACTACTACTGAGATTAAGAATAGTGGTAAAGAACTTGCGTAATAATTAAGCGCACTAAATAAAAAAGCGTCTCCAAGAAATTGGGGGCGCTTTTTTTTGTAATTTGTAATGTGAAAATAGATCCTGAAACAAGTTCAGGATGACAGCGAGAGTGAGGGAAGGTCTCTCCCAAGACTCCGTCATCCTGAACTTGTTTCAGGATCTGTTGTCTGTGTAAGAAAGATGTGTAGGTGTCGTACTAAAAAGGGGAAAAAAACAGGAAGGGGGAAAAACAAAAAATTAATCCAAATCCAAACCAAAAATTTCTGAAAGAAATTTTTGAAACGGAGTTTGGAGCGGGCGAAGGGGCTCGAACCCTCGACATCAACCTTGGCAAGGTT
>CANGQE010000044.1 GCA_947455845.1 Rickettsiales bacterium | reverse complement strand
GTCGAGCGGAGTCGAGACCTACCTGAGGTTTTACTACCGTGCAAGAAACATTGAGCGTTAACTTCTGGTAGGTCTCGACTCCGCTCGACCAGCGGGAGTGGATGTGATCCCACCTACATGTAATACTTAGATACTTTATAATCCTTATCATCCGGACTGAGCTCTATCTGGCGTAACGAGCATTTCATTGCCTCTTCCGGTGAAAGTTTTTCTATTCTAAAAGATTTCTGATATCCGAATCCAACTACCGTGTAATTTTCATTAGTACCGTATTTTTTCTTATTGTTGTAAGACTTCTCAATCCCCGTCTTAACTTGCTCTAAGGTAGCAAATCTAACCATTATTCTAAGCCCCGTAGGACAAAGAATTTCAGTATTATAAACATGCCTGCGGCCGCAAGAAATTAGCACAATCGGCATTAACATTAGAATTAGAAACTTATTGCGCTTTAACTTGTCCAACATTGCTAAATAGTGATTTAAAGAAACCGATTTTATTACTCTCAACAGTAGTATGCTTTGAAGAAAATTCTAATTTTTTCTGCTCTTGCGTTAAATCAATTTTTCTTAATTTAGAGATGACATCTTCGCGATTAAATCTGATTACTATAATGTTGCGCTCAGTAATTGTAGGAATAAAAAATAATAAACTCTTCACATCTTCAGAATAATAAATCCATGCCTCGTCATTATCTAAATCAGAAATTATTGTCGGCGATCCCAAGATTCTTAAAACTCTTTCTTTACTGGTAATACCCTCTTGCATCATTTCGTAATCAGTTTCATCAAACATGTAGCCATGCTTTTCAATCCTTGTAATACAAGAGCTAGTAGCAATAAGTAGAATTATATTGAGGAGGATTTTTTTCATTTTCATTAAGAAACTTCAGAAGGAAATTTAGCGTTGCTTTTATAGCGAGCGGACTTTATTTTTGACAGGCAGGTTTTAAGTCCCACTTCCCTCAAAATCAAATCAAAACCAACAATAATTTTTAATCAAACTTAATCTATGGCAGTTCCTAAGAAGAAAACATCCCGCTCAAAAAGTCGCATGAGAAAAGGCAGCAACGGTTCTTACGATGCTAACTTTCCTAATGTAACAACTGACCAAGATGGTGAATTTGTACTTTCTCATCACATCTCAGCTGATGGCAAATATAAAGGTCGTCAAGTTGTTGCTAAAAAGGTAAAACAAACTGCGGAAGAATAGCCTAAAGTGACTAAAAAACTCACAGTAGCGCTAGACTGCATGGGGGGCGATCGTGCTCCTCAAATTGTTATTGAGGGGGCAGATTTATTTGCCTCTACAAATAACGACATTCATTTTTTGCTATTTGGAGATTCTAAAAAGATCACCCAGATCCTACAAAACTGTCGTTATCTCAAAGGGCGCTATACACTTTTACATACTGACGAATTCGTTTCATCCGATGAAAAACCTTCGGTGGCTTTGCGCAAGGGAATAAAATCCAGCATGCGCCTTGCCATCAATGCCGTTAAAGATGGAGAAGCTGATGTGGCTGTTTCTGCCGGTAATACCGGTGCATTAATGGCAATGTCTAAAATTGTCTTACGCCCTCTTCCTTCCATTGATCGTCCCGCAATTGTTAGTTCAATTCCAAATAAAAAACGCAAAGGAACAGTGATGCTAGACATGGGAGCCAATGTTGAATGTGGCGCCGATGTCTTGTTTCAATTTGCGGTAATGGGTCACGCTTTTGCTCGTAGCGTTTTAAAAATTGAAAACCCAACAATCGGAATTTTAAACGTCGGATCAGAAGAAGCCAAAGGCCACGATGCCGTACGCGGTGCCGCTGCAATGCTTAAAGAAAGCGATCTTAAAAATGATTTTTATGGTTATGTTGAAGGCGATGATATCACCAAGGGAACAGTTGACGTTGTAGTAACTGACGGCTTTACCGGCAATATCACTTTAAAAGCCATTGAAGGCACGGTGAAATTAATGTCGGGCATTATTAAAGAAGCTTTTAGCCGGTCAATTTGGTCTAAAATCGGTTATCTTTTAGCTAGCGTTTCCATCAGCCAATCTACCAAAGACATGGATCCACGTCGCCACAACGGCGCAATGTTAGTTGGCTTAAATGGCGTAGTAGTTAAAAGCCACGGCAGCACTGATAAAGTTGGTTTTGCCAATGCCATCAAAGTTGCTATCTCTTTAGTTGAAAATAAGATTAACGAACAAATTACACACGAATTGAAATCAGCTGTCGCAACTGTTAATGAAGCCGCAGCTCTTAAACAAAAAAATATCACAACCGACGAGGTTAAATGACATTAATCCGCAGCAAAATCAGTGCTACCGGCTCTTACCTTCCCCAAAAAATTCTTAGTAATGCCGAATTAGCTAAAACAGTTGAAACATCTGATGATTGGATCACTGATCGCACCGGTATTAAACAAAGATGTATCGCCGCTGAAGGTGAATTAACTTCTGACATTGCCACTAGAGCAGTAGAAAAAGTTTTAGAAAATTCTGGTCTTAAAGCTGAAGAGATTGATTTAATCATTCTCGCCACCACAACTCCTGACCTCACATTTCCTGCAAGCGCCACTACTGTTCAAGCCAATATCGGCGCTAATAACGCCTTTGCTTTTGATATTCAAGCCGTTTGTTCAGGCTTTGTTTACGCCATCTCAACTGCTGATAATTTTATAAAATCCGGCCAAGTTAAAAATGCCATTGTCATTGGCGCTGATATTTTATCACGCATTGTTGATTGGCAAGATCGTAATACTTGCGTGCTTTTCGGAGACGGCGCCGGCGCAGTTTTATTGCAAGCAACTACCGAAGAAAATTGTGGCATTATTGCCGCTGATTTACATTCCGACGGCTCACTAAAAGATCTTTTGAAAACCAGCGGCGGCACTTCTTTCAACCAGAAGTCCGGATTCATCGAAATGGCCGGTAAAGAAGTTTTTAAACATGCGGTCGAAAAAATGTCAAAATCAGTTTTGTCAGTTTTAGAAAAAGCCAGAATGAGCACCCAAGATATTGATTTTCTAATCCCTCACCAAGCCAACTCCCGCATTTTAAATGCAGTTGCGGCACGCTTAGAATTACCCCCTGAAAAAGTAATCATCACCGTTCAAAACCACGCTAACACTTCAGCTGCATCTATTCCTTTGGCATTAGATTTCGCTAATTCTCACAATGTAATTAAGAAAGGTGATGTTGTTGTTTTAGAAGCTCTAGGCGGCGGCCTAACTTGGGGATCTGTAGTATTACGCTGGTAACCAAGCTCCACACCCGCTGCTCTTCCCGATGCGGCTCGAGTTTTGTAAACCCGAGCCTACATTTGTATCAAACCTAAAGCATGGGCTTTGATGCAAACATGTGGACTTAAGTTACAAACTCCGTCTATCCCAGAGGCCCATTTTAGTTTCGTAAATATTAGGATGACCAAGCTCGAGCTTAAACTTTTGGTAAAAAGATTCTTGCTTGCAATTCTGCCAAGAGCTGCTTTTAGCGCTCATTGAGGCCCGACCGAATATTTTTTGCGATTAAAATCTCGTTCAAATCCTTGCTACGATACTCACTGCCTCGGTCGGAATGAAAGATCTCCGGAGGCTTGCTTCTTCTGCTAAGCGCAACCCTGAGAGCTTCAGTGACGAGCTGCGAATATGCCTCACGCCAAAATTCCAACTGCACTGCACCCCAAATTTTTGACACTTTCTCCCTCCCCAAATTGATGTAAATCCAGCTGACGTTTTTGTTTCAGTTGGATAATTTTAAACCATCAATTTAAGGAGAAATTATGCCAAAGGGTCATCCAGCCCTTAGTGAAGTTCAGAAAAAAGAAATCGTTGCTCGCGTTTCAGAAAATGAGACTGTCGCAAACCCAACCCCTCAATCCCCTCTAAAATCCCCTTACTTTTCTAAATTATTTCCTTGTTATTAATGGTAGCTTTAGCTAGTGTTTTCTAGTCCTCTCAGCTTGTTTTCCCCTGCAAATTAGTCGACTTTTTAACAAGAATCTGAGAGAAATTTACATGTCATTCGAGCCAAAACAAATTGAAATGGTTTGTTTGGAGGACTTAGTTTCCTCCGGCCACATTTACCGCAAGTTTTTAAATTTGTGGAATTTGGATTTGGTGCGATTGGAGTTAGAGAAGCTTGAAGCTGATTCTGATTACAAAGGCTACGGAATCTTCCGCATCTTTTTGTGCTTGTTGTTGCAGTTTCTTGAAGATTTGAGTGATCGTGAGTTGGAAAGATTTATCGCTGAGAACGCCTCAGCTAAATGGTTCTGCCAATTCGGCCTAATGTTTTTTCTAAACAAAACAAAAGAGTCAGGTATCGCGGAATCGCCAAAAATCAGTTCTCCGCCTTCATGCAGGCGATTACTTTTAACTTCAAAAGATTGGTGGTTTTAAGCCGACAATTCCACCAAGACCATCAGCCAATCACTGCGTGACAATGAATAGTTGCATCCAAACCACAAATCAAAACTCATAAAATTACACAAATTCCAAAAAAATCAGAACAAAAAATTTCTAAAAATTCTGAAACGGATTTTTTAGGCTGGATTTTTTAGGAAGTTAGATTTGCGATAGGCTCGATATTGATTTCTTTACGCTTCTCAGATTTAAGCTTTGTTTTAGACACGCAAATAGGAAGTTGTAAATATGTAAATGGCTCCCGAGCCATAGTCTATTCTAGCTTAGAATAGACTATGGCAATGGTTAGGCTGATTTGACAACAAATACTTATTACTGCTCCAGAAATAATCTCTTCAATTTTTAAAAAACCCTTTGGTCAAGCGGATTCGAGAGCATCTAGAGTTTCACTATCTAGTTTCAGTATCGGCAGCAGGAATCTCAAGGTAGTCTCGACTCCGCTCGACCAGCGAGAAATTGTTATTTTTTTTCTCTTTCAACAATTGTAGTCACGATCTGATTCAATTTCGCCCCAACTTTTTCTGCAGTGTAATTTTCAAAGAATTTTTCCTTAGCTTTTACCGCTAATTTCCTAGCCAAATTTTCATCATCCATCAATCTTTCAATCGCATCTGCTAACAATTCTGGCATTAATTTGTCGTCATCTTTAGAAACTTTTAAGCCGTTAATTCCCTCATCAATTACCTCGTCTGGACCCCAAGAATTGCTGGTGATAATTGGGGTTGAGTAGATCATTGCTTCCAGCAAAACAATTCCAAAAGTTTCGCCGTAAGATGGCAGCAGAAAAATATCAATGGCATCAAAAAACTCTCTTTTATTTTCAGTCCAGCCTAAAATTTTAAACTTTTTTTCTAAGCCTAAATCTTTTGCCAAATCATTAAGAGGTTGCTCCATTGGACCAACTCCGCCAATTACATATTCACAATCAATACCTCGATTGCGCAAGACTGCCATGGCGCGCAGAACTTTGTCGAAATATTTTTCAGGATAAAGTCGTCCCAAAGATCCGAGTTTTAATGGCTTGCGAAATGGCTTTTTAGTGAGAGCAACAAAATCTTGCGGAACTTCAATCATGTTCGGAATTACAAAAGCGCTTTCGGGTGATTTTCCGGCCTTAACCAATTCTTTGCTGAAAAAAGAGTTTACGGTTAAAACATAATCGGCTTTAAGAAATTTTTTCGGGTTAATGCCGTGATCAATTGCAATGATCGGAGCTTTACTGCGGCATAAAAAACGGGCAACGCGAGCAAAAAACATCGCTCTGCCGGAATGGCAAATTATGGCGTCAGCTTTGAAAGTGTTGAATACACGCGCTAATCGAAACATCGAGATAATATCAGCCTGACCGAAGGCTGAAAGCTCGTAAAATTGGGAGCCGGTTTTTTTAACTTCATCCTTGTAAACCATGTCAGGCTTGGTGATCGAAAGAACTTCGTTACCATTTAAAATTAAAAATTTGGCGTAATCGATGAAGCATCTTTCTACACCCAAAATCTTTTTATCGTTGGATGATTTTTTGTAATTGAAGAGAAGGTTGATTAGTTTCATTTTTTTATTTTTAAGGACGATTATTTTTGATTGTTCTTTGCGATAGATCCTGAAACAAGTTCAGGATGACAGTAACTTTAGAATCTTCTCGCCGTCATCCTGAACTTGTTTCAGGATCTATCCCCTATTTCTTAATCTGATTCGGAATATTCTTACGATATTTATCAATCTCAGACTTATCCGCTTCGAAGCGCGCCAATTCTTTTCCTGAAAGTCTTAGACCTGATGTCGTTTTAACTTTAGCCGGATTGATTTGTGTGCCTTTGTAAAGCAATTCAAAATGCAGATGCGGCCCAGTTGAGCGCCCAGTTGTACCAACATAAGCTATAACATCACCTTGCTTAACTTGCGCTCCGACGCGGAATTTTTTATTGAATCTGCTGGCGTGACCGTAGGCAGTTGAGTAATCTGCCGTATGT
This sequence comes from Rickettsiales bacterium, assembly GCA_947455845.1. GTDB lineage: Bacteria > Pseudomonadota > Alphaproteobacteria > Rickettsiales > UBA1997 > UBA2645. The sequence goes on along the minus strand of CANGQE010000044.1, from coordinate 2,283 downwards.
TTGATTTGAACAAAATTACCGTAGCCACCTTTAACTCCGAAATAAGTAATAGTACCACTACCAGCCGCTAAAATTGGTGTGCCGGTTGAAGCAGCAAAGTCAGTGCCTTTGTGCATTTTAGAGTAACCTAAAATCGGGTGACGTCTCATGCCGAAACTTGATGAAACGCGCGCACCGTTAATTGGGGTTCTAAGTAAAGATTTACGTACGCTATTTCCCTTGGAATCAAAATATTCAATCTTGCCGTCAACCTTGTGCATGTAGATGTCGATCTTCCTATTTTGCAAAGTAAGGGACGAGAATAATACGTTGCCGTCTTTAATTTTTTTGCCGTCTTCGCTGTAAAAACTTTCGACTAACATTTCAAATTTATCACCACCTCTAATGTCACGCTGAAAGTCAACATCGTAGCTGTAGAGGTTAATCATGTTCATCATTGAGGTTGGAGAAATACCGGCCTCAACACCGTCAACAAAAAGACCATTTTTTAAAGTTCCGAAATATCGCGAAACATAACGCAGCAACTTAATTTGCACTTCGCGAGCGTCATATTCGCCCCCTTCCTTGCGCGAAACTACAATTTGCTGTTCGGGCGAAGGAGCAATTTCTACGCTGTTAATAATAGCCTTACGATCTGCACTGCCGTCATTTTCAAGCTGCTTTGAATCGTAACTAATTTTAACTTTATATTTTATGGTAATGCGGTCGCCGGTAGTAATGGCTTTTGGGTTAAAAACTTTTTTCATGGCGGTAAGAATTGTAAAAACATCTTTCTCATCAGCACCAACATCTACCAAAATTTTCAACATCGTATCACCCGATTTAACGCGGTGATCAACAATACGCTCTTCATCAATATCAAAATCTCCTTTACCGGAAACACTAATTTTAATGGGAGTGGTTTTTTGTTTTTGGATTGAGGCTTCACGATAGTCTACAATCAAGCTTTGAGCGCGTTCAAAACCTTTTACCGAAAGGAAAATTGCAATTATAGAAATAACAATTGGCTTAAAAAGACGATGCTCAATGATGTCATCAATCGTGGATAGGGTCTTAAACCTATCGAGTTTTTTAAGTCTTTTAAGGATATTTTTCAAAAATTTGTGGGGAATTTAGAATTGGCTTGGCGCTTACGCCTGCAAAGTTTAGCGATTAGAATAAGCCATCAGGTTATTTAGGCTTTTTTAAATGAGAATATTTTTTTTAAAAAAAATTCTTGCTTGAAGGTAAAAACTAGGTATTGTGTGGGTTCGTGTGAGAGTTTGCAATAGATCCTGAAACAAGTTCAGGATGACGGAGTCTTTGATGAAGGTCACCCCTCATCACCCTCGGCGTCATCCTGAACTTGTTTCAGGATCTATTGCAAACTCGATAACCCTACCCTTCCAACCTCAACCAATGGCAAATTTATGTCTACCAAAAAAGCCAAAGCACTAAAAAAAGCTCCAAAGAAAGTTGCTAAAAAAATTGTTAAAAAACAACCGGCAAAAGTTGTTAAAAAAACTGCGGTAAAAAAATTACCTGCCAAAAAAACCACGCAAAAGTTGGTTAAAAAAACATTAGTAAAAAAGCCGGTAGTTAAACCTTCAAAACTAAAAGCAGCAAAAGTTAAAACTAAAAAAGTAGCTCCTAAAGTAGCTAAGAAAGTTGCTCCGAAAATAGCAAAAAAACCAGTTAAAAAAGTAGCTCCTAAAGCAGTTGCTAAAAAGATTCAAAAACCGGCAAAAAACCAAAAACCCGTCAAAGCACTTCCGGTAAAAAAGACCAGAAAATCATCTAAAGCTCCTAAGAAACCCGACATTCAACCCCGCACTGCCCAACAAACTAAGGATCTATCCAAATCTATTTTATCCACTAAAAATAACGAAAAGAAAGTTGAGGCGCCCGTCGCTGAACATAAAAGCGAAGCTTTGCACAAAACTATTGTTGCTAGAAAAAGTGAAGGCCGCGCTAAACCAACTTTTAAAGTTGGCGATCACGCCATTTACCCTTCTCACGGTTTGGGTAAAATTGCCGACATTGAAAAAATGTCAGTAATGGGACAAGATTTTAGCTGCTATTTAATGTATTTCGAAAAAGAAAAACTGACCATTAAAATTCCAATGAATAGCGCCGAAAAAATCGGTTTGCGTCACTTGGTTTCTAAAGTTCAAATGGATGAAGTTTTTATTACGCTTAGAAGTGGTGTAAAAAAATTGAAAGGGATGTGGAGCCGTCGCGCTCAAGAGTACGAAACAAAAATCAATTCGGGCGACATCATGCTTTTAGCCGAAGTATTGCGCG
>CANGQE010000043.1 GCA_947455845.1 Rickettsiales bacterium | reverse complement strand
CTCTTAACTACTCATTTAAGCTTCGTCTTTTTGGTAAAAATTTGCTCGGAAAATGACGCTGTATCACTTGATACAGCTTACATTTTCTGTCGCAATTTTTCCTCAAAAATACTTTGCTTAAATGAGTAGTTAAGAGTGGAAAATGGTATAACATCTTCGCCAAAAACAAAATTTACTAGAATTGTGTCAAAATTACAAACTTTCTTCTTTTCATTTTTAGCCCTGCCTCTGGCTTTCGTAGGAATTCCAATCTATCTCAATATCAGTGATTTTTATGCCAGAAAATTTGATATTAGCCTTACAACCATTGGCGTCTTACTGATCTTTATCCGCATAATTGATGCCTTACAAGATCCTTTAATCGGTTATTTTTCCGACTCCCTTTCACAAAAAAAATTTAGCCATAAAAAAATTATTTACCTCTCATCAAGCTTACTTTGCGTTGCGTTTTATCTGGTTTTCAATCCTCCAGAATCTCTCGATCGCAACCTATCAGTTTTGTGGTTTAGTTGTTCTTTAATAGCAACTTATACATGCTTTAATTTTACCATCATAAATTTTGAATCTCTTGCCGCAATTATTGCTAAGGATGATCAGCAAAGAATCGCTCTAAACTCTTGCAAAGAGTTATTTGGAATGATTGGAATGATTTTTTCTTTTTCACTTCCTGCTATTCTAGTTAGCTTCTTTCATCTAGATTACGATAATGTTTATACAGCCTTAAGCCTTGTTTTTACATCATTAATTCTGCTAGCGACCTTTGGTTTTTTTCGCAAAGTAAAAATCAACGAAGATCCATCAACCCATTTTCAAGCCTCTAAAATCAAATTCTTTGAAATTTTTTATGATAAAGAATTTCTGGTTTTTTTAGGAATTTTTTTTCTAAACGGAGTAGCTGTAAGCTTGCCAGCAGCAAACTTAAATTTTTATGTTCATGACGTGCTAAAAGCACAAGAAAATCTTGGGTGGTTCTTATCACTTTATTTTATCTCGGCATGCTGCTTTATTCCTCTGTGGAAATATCTAGCGACTAGATTTGGAATGATACGCTCATGGATTTTTTCTATTTTGGGATCAATTACGACATTCTCTTTTGCCTATTTCTTGGCCCCTGATAATGCTGATTATTTCTACCTTGTCTGTATTTTTTCCGGAGCTTTTTTAGGGGCTGATTTAATTATTCCTCCAGCTATTTTGGCCAAAATAGCTTGTTCTACAAAAGAGACAATATTCCGCAGTCCAAATAACTTTGCTATATCATCTTATTTTTCATGGTGGAATTTGACTACAAAAATGAGTCTAATGATTGCCGCTTCGAGTAGTTTAATTTTTCTTGGATTATCGGGATATAAACCCGGATCACTTCCGGCCGAAACTGCAACAATAAGCATTTCATTTTTCTACGCCTTATTACCCTGTATTCTAAAAATCTTAACAATTTTCGGCCTTCTTCACTTTGTAAAAAAATTCCCAAGTTATGACACTTAAAATATTTTCCATTCTTATGACTCTAAGCTTTTTACTAGGATGCTCTTCCTCAATTGATCCAAAAATTTATGAAAAAACTTCACCAAAACTAGATATTAGAAACTACCTAAATGGACCTCTTGAGGCACAGGGAATTCTACAAAATCGCAGCGGTAAAGTGATTAAAACTTTTAGCGTAAAAATGGTGGGAAGTTGGAAAGGAAATGAAGGAAAACTTGAGGAAGATTTTGTATTTTCTGACGGTAAAAAAGATCGCCGCATTTGGGAAATAAAACTTTCAGATGACAATAACTTTACTGCTAAAGCCCATGATACTGTAGGAATTGCCAAAGGAGAACAATATGGCAATGCAATGAAAATGGATTATGTTTTGAAAATTGACGTAGATGGCAAAAAGTACGACATCCGCTTAATTGATTGGATCTATCTCGTTGACGAGAAAACCGCAATCAATGTTTCTCAAATGACCAAATTTGGCTTTCGCGTTGGCACTTTAACCATCTCGTTTAAGAAGCTCTAGTTTGCCTTTAAAATTTTCTTCTTTAACCCAAATCCGTCAACGGACTTGGGTTAAAACGTTATCAAGCGCCAATCTTAGGTCAGTAAATTTGAAGTTATAACCATTGCTTACAAGGGTTTTTGGATAAACTTTTTGACCATTTAGAAGAAGTTCTTTTGCCATCTCTCCATAAATAATTTTCATACTGAGCGCCGGAATGGTAAAAAGGCACGGTCTGTGAATTGTCTTGGCAAGAGTTTGCGAAAATTGCAGATTTGAAACAGGCTTCGGCGAAGTTAAATTAACAGCTCCTGAGATATTTTGATTATCGATTATGTACAAAATTGCACTAACCGCATCATCAATGTGAATCCAACTAATCGATTGTTTTCCTGAAGCAATTTTTCCTCCAAGAAACATTTTGAATGGCAGCAACATTTTCTTAATTATCCCACCATTAGCACCAATAACAACACCGGTTCGCAACAAAACGACTCTTGTTTTTTTATCGGCTTTCTTCGCCTCATTTTCCCAATCAAAGCAAAGTTTTTGCGAGAAGAGGCTTTGATTTGTTGGCTGAGAATTCTCATCAAAAACTTCAGTGTCAGAAGTTCCATAATAGCCTATCGCTGAGCCGCTAACAAAAAGTCTGGGAGGCGATTTACTCTTTAAAATTTTTTCAACCAAATTTTTGGTTAGATCAATTCTACTTCTGAAAATAGCCAATTTTTTTGATTCGCTCCATCGACAAGATATTGCCTCGCCGCAAAGATTTATAACAATGTCGTAATCAGAAATTTCTTCGATCTTATTAAGATAATAAAGATTTTTTGATGATTTAAGATTAGTTTTTCTAGTCAGGATTGTAACCGAATGTCCTAAGCCTAAGATCCTATCAATCAGCTTAGAACCAATAAATCCAGTTCCACCGGTTACTAAAAAACTAAGCGCGCCATTTTTTGCCATAAGTGTTAAATTTTTGTCTTTATGATTTGAGATAGTTTTTTTGCGGTAAGCCAAACATCTTCAATTGTAGAGCCGCAAACCCAATCCCCGACTGCTCCTAACTTTAGATTTTCATCAAATAACGGTTCCAATTCTTTAGCCTTATCAGCCAATGCATATCGCCAGCGATGCGTGCTAATATAATCAGCTTTTTCACATAAAATTCCGGTTAGATCTTCAAAACCTTTTACTAAAATTCTTTCCAAACCCGAAATATCTTTTTCCAAATTTTCTAACGCCCACTCCTCTGTTGAATGGATGACAAAACAACTTACGTTTTTGTCGCGATCAGGCTTGCTCGAGTTAAAGCCAATTGATTTGATTACCCGATCTTCCGTCTTGGCAAAAATCCAATCCAAATCTAGCTTTTGGTTAAAACCTATCATTGTGGCAAAGCATGGCAGCATAGCTAGACCGTCTTCTAGATTGATTTGATTGACAAAGAGGTTTTTGGTTTGAGGAATTGGCGCCGTAGAAATTACAAGATCGTAAACACCTAGATGACTTCCATTTTTATCCTTTAAATGCCATCCGTCAGATTGTTTAGGAGTTAGAGGAGCAACCTCAGTACCTAAAGAAACATCAAGATCAGTCGCTATTTTTTTGCACAGACTATTCATGTTTGGCGAGGCAACTAAAAGATTTTCTTCGCTTCGACAAGAAATAATTGATCCTCCTGATTTAAATAAAATCACCTCTCCCTCCCAAGGCAAAACGGCGTGCATCTCGAGGAAGGGGGCAAGAAATTCTCTAAAGCCCTCACTTCTTGCGGTAAAAAATTGAGCACCGTGGTCAAAAGAAAATTTTTCTGCATAACGCGCTGACATTCTACCGCCACAACCACGAGACTTTTCAAAAATCTTTACCGAAGAGATTTCTTTTAATTCTTGCCCCAGAATAACTCCGGATAATCCACTACCGATTATCGCTATTTTAGGTTTTTTTATTATCACTAGATCTCCCAAAAGATATTATTGCAGCTATTCCAAGAAAAAATAAAAAGAGTAGTTTACAAATTTAGTAGGTTATTAATTCTTAATTATCTGAACCAAAAAACTCAATCAATTCTACACTCATTCAAATTCAACCCAGATCACGCGGAAAATGAAAAAAAATTGCTGGATAATTGGAGCGAGTAGCGGGATTGGAGAAGCTCTTGCCCATAAATTTTACACGAATGGTTACGACGTTATAATTTCAGCAAAAAGTTCTGAAAAGTTGGAAAACCTAAGAAGCGAATTGCTAGCTTTGAAATTAGGAGATGTTTTGGTAAGCACTCTGGACGTTTCTGATATTGACTCAGTTAAGCAATCTTTTACGGAAGTTCTAGAAAAATTCCAAAAAATTGATTTGGCAATTTTCTGTCCGGCACTTTACCAACCGATGTCTGTAATTAACTTTGATCTAGAAATATCCAAAAAAATCATCAACACAAATTTGGTTGGATTTCTAAATTTTCTTTCTCTTGTTGCTCCTCAAATGATTCAACAAAAGTCAGGTCATATCGCCGTTATTGCAAGTGTTGCGGGATATCGCGGATTACCTCAATCATTTGCTTACGGAGCTTCTAAGGCCGCTTTAATCAATCTTTGCGAAGGAATTTATTTAGAGCTAAAGAGCTATGGAATTGATCTCTCAATAATCAATCCCGGTTTTGTTAAAACAAGATTGACCGATCAAAACAAATTCAAAATGCCCTTCTTAATTTCCACTAAAGAGGCGGCAGATCTTATATTTCAAGGGCTTAAAAGTAAGGATTTTGAGATTCACTTTCCCAAGAAGTTTACATTTTTTCTTAAACTCCTCCGCCTACTTCCTTATAAAGTTTTCTTTTTTATCACAAAAAGAATTGTTTGAGTTTTACGTATTAACTAAGCGAAAAGAAACTTTAAATCATGAATAAAAAGCCCTCAATTGCGATCATCGGTTCGGGCATATCTGGCCTATCCGCGGCATATTTTCTTGCCGACAAATATCATATCAAACTTTACGAAAAAAACGATTATCTCGGAGGACATTCCAACACAGTTACAGTTGATTACGACGGTAAGAAAATTCCTGTCGATACAGGTTTTATCGTTTTTAATCACCAAACCTATCCCCATCTCAAAAAATTCTTCGAGCTACTTAACGTAACATGCGATAAGAGCAACATGTCCTTTGCTGTGAAGGTTGATGGCGGACGTCTTGAATATGCGGGAACTAGCTTGTCGACAGTTTTTGCGCAACTAAGAAATCTGCTAAATCCGCAATTCTGGCAAATGCTTCGCGACATTATGCACTTCAACAAAAAGGCGGAGGACGTTTTAAATAAGCCATTTAACGCCAATTACACTTTGGGCAACTTACTTGATGAGCTAGGTGTAAAAAGATACTTTCGTGAACTATACCTTTTGCCGATGTCGGGTGCAATTTGGAGTTGTCCGCTTGAAGTGATGTTGAGTTATCCGGCACAAAGCTTTGTCCGCTTCTTCAAAAATCATGGATTGCTTACGGTTGCAGATCAGCCACAATGGCATACGGTTAGCGGTGGCTCAGTTGAATATGTAAAAAAAATCACTGCAAAAATTTCTGATTACATAAGTCTTAATGATGAAGTTTTGTCAGTAACGCGTCTTGCCGAAGGTGGCGCTCTGGTCAAGTCAAAGAATGGTGAAGAAAAATTTGATTTTGTTTTATTTGCCTCTCACGCAGATCAAGTTTTGAAAGTTTTAACCAATCCAAATCAGCAAGAATTAGAGATTTTATCCTGCTTTAATTATCAAAAAAATGTGGCGATATTGCATCGTGATACTTCTTTGATGCCAAATTCTAAAAGAGCTTGGGCAAGTTGGGTCTACTCCAAGAATCAGAAAAAATCAGAATCAATTGCTGTGACTTACTGGATGAATAATCTGCAAAATATTGATCATAATTTTCCGCTTTTTGTGACCCTAAATCCGAATCAAGAAATTTCTGAAGATAAAATTTTTGCTAAATTTATTTATGAGCATCCCATCTTTGATTCCTGCGCTGTTGCGGCGCAAGATCGTATCCAAGAAATTCAAGGACTTGATCGCTTTTATTTTTGTGGCGCCTACCAAAAATATGGTTTTCATGAAGATGGTATTTCTTCTGCCATTAATGCAATCAATAAACTCAATGTTTACACCCCATGGCAAAGATAAATTCGGCATTTCTTTGTCTTGCTGATATTTGGCATAAAAGACTTAAACCTTCCACAAACAGCTTTTCTTATCGCGTTTTTTACCTTTGCTTTGAACTGGCTGAAACAAAAAAAATTTCTTCGAAATTTTTATCTTTGAATCGTTTTAACCTTTTCAGTTTCTACAACAAAGATCATGGAGCAAGAGATGGAGAAAACCTAGAAGAGTGGATTAGAAAAATTCTGCGCAACTACGATTGCGATTCGAAAGTGGCTAGAATTTTTCTCATGACTCATCCACGAGTTTTAGGATATGTTTTTAATCCGGTTAGCTTCTGGTTTTGCCTTGATAAAAACGAAAATCTGATCGCAGTTTTATCCGAGGTTAACAATACTTTTGGCGAAAATCATAACTACTTGCTGTTCAATTATGACCACTCTGCGATTAACCAAAATCAATGGTTTGAAGCAAAAAAAGAATTTCATGTTTCGCCCTTTTTTGAGGTGAAGGGAAACTACAAATTTCGCTTCATTTTTAACCGCGAAAAAATTGGAGTTTGGATTGATTATCTTTCTGACTCCAAACAAAAAAGCCTGATGACTAGGGTGATTTGCCGCAACAAAAAGCTTTGTGATAGATCTCTACTCCAACAGTTTTGTCTAATTCCACTAATGACAATGAAGGTAGTTTTTCTAATTCACTGGCAAGCCATAAAACTACTGTGCAAAAAAAATAAATACGTTCCCAAGCCTCTAAAACAAAATTCTCAACTCACAATTAACCAATGAAAAATTACGAACTAATCTGGCAAGCTTTACGAAATATTGAATACGGGTCTCTCGAAGTTTCCTTACCCAACGAATCTAAAAAGAAGTTTGAAGGTAAAAATCAGGGACCGCATGCTAACATTCAAATCAAAAATGATGAGGTAATTAATTCGATTATTTCCGGTGGAGATGTCGCATTTGGCGAAGCTTACATGGAGGGCCTATGGACCAGCTCTAACTTGGCAGATTTTCTGACTTTTCTTACTCTTAATTCCCATGCTCTTGAAGACTTTTTTCATGCGCGCAAATTCGAAGCTTTAATGCTTTTTCTTAAAAGCTTTTTCACTAAAAATACCAAGCGCGGCAGCAGAAAAAACATTCAAGCTCATTACGATCTTGGAAATGATTTTTATGAATTATGGCTTGATGAAACCATGAGCTACTCCAGCGCCATTTTCGATAAAGAGTCTGATTCATTAGTCGACGGGCAAAGAAAAAAATATCACAACATACTTTCAAAACTTAGCGGTAATAGCATTTTAGAAATAGGGTGCGGCTGGGGCGGCTTCGCAGAAGAGGCTGCCAAAACGGGTAAAAAGGTTCAATGCCTGACTATCTCTCCAAGTCAAAAGAATTTTGCAATAAAGCGTTTGCAGAAGGCTGGTCTTGATCACTTGGTACAAATAAAATTACAAGATTATCGCGAAGAGAAAGCGGTGTACGACAATGTCGTTTCAATCGAAATGTTTGAAGCTGTTGGTCGGGAATATTGGGACAAATATTTTCAAATACTTAAAAGTTCTTTAAGAACTAGCGGTAAGGCAATCTTACAAATTATCACCATCGATGAACAAGTGTATGAAGATTACAAAAACAGGATTGATTTTATTCAAAAACATATCTTTCCGGGTGGCTCTCTTCCTTCCAAAACAATCATCCGCAAGTTAGCCCAAAAATATGGTTTTGAGATAAAAAGCGAATTCGCTTTTGGCCTTGATTACGCTAAAACTCTTACAATTTGGCATGAGCGCTTTAATCAGAAGCGTGATGAAATAAGGGCTCTTGGCTTTTCTGAAGATTTTATGCGCAAATGGCGCTTTTATTTTTGTTACTGCATAGCGGGATTCATGGCAAAGCGTACCGATGTTGTCCAATTCGAATTGCAGAAAATTTTATGAAAAGCTTAATAAAACTTCTTCTTATCACGATATTTTTCTGCTCTGCTACCGCTTTAGCCAAGCAAACAGAGTCATCTGCAGAAATTCCGTCAACAATTGGCAATTCCTTCAATCAGCCATTCTTAGTTGGCTCAGCAACCCTAGGACTTTTAGGGTTAAAGGTTTACGACATCTCTTTATGGTCAGAAGGAGTTGGATTTTCTTACAATAAAAGTTTTGCCATTCGCATCAAATATAACATGAATTTCAGTCGTGAAAATTTAGCGCAAAGGTCGATTACTGAAATCAAACGACTACATGAATTAAGCGCAGAGGAAGAAACAAAATTTCTAGAGAGCCTAAAAACAATCTTCCACTCGGTAAAAAAAGGTGATGAAAAAATTGCCGTTTTCATCCCATCAAAAGGCGTGTCCATGTTCTATAATGGCAAACTTACCGGCCAAATCTCCGACCTAAAACTCTCCCGCCTTTTTGTTGATATCTGGCTTGATGAGAAGGGTTCATATCCAAAGGTAACAAATAAAATTCTCGGCAAACCTTAATACCAAGTTGCAACACCTTGCCTATCAGATTCGACAAAGTCTGATTTGCAACAGCGCCTCTAGTAAGAGACTGTCGCAAACCCAACCCCCAAATCCCCTCTAAAATCCCCTCACTTTTCTGAATTATTTTCTTGTTATTAATGGCGGCTAGAGCTACTGTTCTCTAGTGCTGTCAGCT
>CANGQE010000042.1 GCA_947455845.1 Rickettsiales bacterium | reverse complement strand
TTTCCGGCACAACTTCAGTAAATGACCAAGGTGAAATTGTCGGAGATGATCTTTACCAGCAAAGTAAATTTATTTTTCAAAAAATTGAAACAGCTCTAAAGGCTTGCGGAGCCAGCTTAAAAGATGTGGTACGCACCCGCACCTTCGTTACCAATATTGAAGATTTTAACCAATTTGCTCAAGCCCACAAAGAAAGTTTTACCGGCATTGATCCCGTCGCAACTTGCGTGGAAGTGACGCGCTTAGTTAATGAAAAATTGTTGGTCGAAATTGAGGTGGATGCGGTGGTGGTTTAAGACACTGTTGGTCGAGCGGAGTCGAGACCTACCTAAGGTTCCTGCTACCATGCGTAAGACATTGAGTGTAAACCTCGGGTAGGTCTCTACTCCTCTTTACCAGAGGGTTGCGACAGTGCCCTTATTAATTAATGAGGTTTTCCACTTTCAAATATTGAAGGCAATACAACTTTCTTTGCCCCCACAGCTTTTTAAAATCAATGACGATATTTTGATCAAGAGCTTCAAAAATTTTTTGCTCATAATTTTCCATTGTTAGCTCGAACATGAAATTCTTACTTCTCTGGCCCAAGCTGGTGGAAGGTTGGCGTAGCTTTCATTTTTCCTTTGTTCGTCGAAAGGTTTTTCCATTATTTTTAGGAGCTTATTCACTTCCAAAAAGTCATTTGCAAGGTCGGCTTTCTGAATGGCGGTTTGAAGAAGATGGTTGCGCAGAATGAATTTGGGATTGGATTTATTCATTAGATTAGCGCTTTCTTGAGGTGAGATGTTTCTGGTTTTTAAGAGGTTTAAATGTTGACTGTGCCAGTTTTCAAATTGCAGCGGTTTAGTTAAGTCGCGGAAGAATTTAGTGTAGTCAATTTTGTGTTGTTCAAGCAAATCTAAGCAATCGTAAATTAATTTTTTTACCTCGTCATCTGACTCGGCAAATCCAAGCTTAGCAGCCATTAAGCGGTGATACTCATCGTAAAAAATTTTCTCGTAACTTGAGAGAATTTCTTTTTGTTCTTCCATCGAAACCAAGCTCGAAAGTGTAATTGCAAAAGCGTGCAAATTCCACAAGCCGATTGCAGGCTGATTGGCGAAAGAGTAACGGCCTTGGTAATCGGAAGCGTTGCAAATGTGGTGGGGATTGTATTCGTCTAAAAATCCGAAAGGGCCGTAATCAAAAGTGATGCCGAGGATTGACATGTTGTCAGTGTTGAGAACGCCGTGGCAGAAACCAAAAGCTTGCCACTTAGCAATTAGTCTGGCGGTTCTGGTGACGACATTTTGCAAGAGGTTGGCGTATTGGTTTCTAGATCCAACAATAAGTTCAGGATGACGATCGGCCACGTAATCAGCGAGAATTTTTATTTGGTCATTTTGTTTGCGGTAGAAAAAAACTTCGAAAGTGCCGAAGCGGATGTGGCTTGGGGCTAGGCGAATTATTTGTGCGGCTTTTTCCATGCCGTCGCGGTGGATTTTTTGGTCGGATGCAATTAAGCAAAGGGCGCGAGAAGTGGGAATTCCGAGATGAAACATTGCTTCCGAAATCAAAAACTCACGAATGGACGAACGTAACACCGCCTTGCCGTCACCCATGCGGGAGTAAGGCGTTAAGCCGCCACCTTTTAAAACTAAATCCCAGCTTTCATTTTTTTTGTTAGTGACTTGAGCCAGCAAAACGGCGCGACCGTCACCGAGTTGGGGTACGAAATGGCCGAATTGGTGGCCGGCGTAGAGCATTGCGAGGTTGCAGAAATCGGGGTGGGGAGTTTTGACGGTGATGGAGTTGCAGAAATCGGGGTTGGAAAATTCTTTGGGATCGAGGTCAATTAGTTTACAAGCTGATTTGCTGTAGGCCGCGATGAAACTGTTTTCTAATGGGGTTAGAACGATTTTGGAAAAAAAATCTGATCCGAGTTTTTCGAAATGGTTGTTAAATTTCATGTTTAAACTCGGTCAAAGAGGGCTAACCATTCCCGCGGTAGTTTCAATTACGGGATATTCTCTCGGTTTAAAAAGCTGGTAATGCCACCATTCTTTGGAATAAAAGTCGAAACCGGCGGCAGTCATTAATCCTAGTAGAATCAAACGATTACGCTGCGCTTCCGCAGAAATTTTTTCACAATTGTGGAAGGCGAGGTCGGTGAATTCGTCGAAGTCGGTTCCCATGTCGAGTTCGTTTCCTTGTAGATCGGTCAGAGTTAAATCAATGGCAACACCACGACAATGTGGAATGGCGCCGTTTTTGGGATTGGAAACAAAACCGCCATTGGGATCTTCTGACGGAAATTTATCAAACATGTATTGCTGCACTTCAATAGGGCGAAAGCCGTCGAAGATTTTTAATTTTAACCCGAGATTTTTTGCCGATTGAATGGCGTGCTCTAAAGGTTTAATTGCAGATTCGTGCAAGTGGCAAAAAGGGTAGGCGTAAAGCTTGTGTCCGCAAACATTATTGGCCGAGGCGTAGCGTAAATCTAAAATTACATCGAAGTTTTTTTCAGTGATTTCAATTAAATTCTGCATTTTAAAAAATTTAAAAATTTTGAATTAGATCTACAACCATACGGTTTAACCCCATGGAATCGGAGAAAACAAAAATGTTAACGTAAAGCCAAACAAAAGAAAAAATGATGGAGAAAGTTTTGGCTTTAGGAAATCTACTAATAAAAACCAATCCTAATAAAGTAACGATTGGATCCATGAGGGCGCGGTTCCAAATATATTCTACGCCGGCAAACCAGTCAGTTACTATTTGGTATGAAACCCCAGCTTCGAGATAATGCTCAATAATTTCCCAGAAAAATTCGATCAATAATAAAAACATCACTTGGAAAGTGAGTTGAGATCTCCGGTCAAGATTTTGGAAATATTTCTTAGTTAAAGCAGCAACCGCTAAGGCGCTATTGCAGCCAGCGCAAAAATGTTCGATGCTCCATAAATCGAGCAGCGCAATGGCTTTATCGCCAAATAAAATCATGTTTAGAAGGGTTTGAGAATTACCAGCGTAACGATGCAAATCATCAGCAGGGTTGGCAGCTCATTAATAAGGCGGAAGAATTTCTGACTGTGTTTATTTTCACCTTGGGCAAATTTTTTGCGACAGTGGGATAAAAATCCGTGAAAAGCTGCAAGACACAAAACCAAAGTTATTTTAATGTGGAGCCAGACAAACTCAAAGCCGATTTGAGAGGCGAGGTAAAATCCGAAAATAAAAGTTAAAATCATTGCCGGTAGCATGATGAAGCGTATTAGCTTCCTTTCCATGGTTTGGAAAATTTTGTCGGTTTCAGATCCGACGGCCACTTGAGAATGGTAAACGAAAATGCGAGGTAAATAAAGTAATCCGGCAAGCCATGAAATTAAGGCGAGGATGTGTAAAATTTTAATCACATCGTAAAGTTCAATTTCTTCCATGTTTGGATGCGGATAAATTTGTTGATAATTGGAGTTGTAAAAAATAGTTTGCACGCATTCGCACCTTCGACCATCTTTGTTAAATTTTCAAATTAAAAATCATGAAACTTCTCGCCTGCAACAGCAATCCGGTTTTGTCGCAAGAAATTGCCAATTACCTAGGTTTGAAGCTTATTGATGCTGAAGTTAAAAAATTTTCTGACATGGAAGTGTTTGTGGAAATTAAAGAAAATGTTCGCGGGGAAGATATTTTCGTAGTGCAATCCACTTCTTATCCGGCCAATGACAATATCATGGAATTGCTTATTGCAATTGATGCTTTGCGCCGCGCTTCGGCTAAAAGAATTACTGCTGTGATTCCTTACTTTGGTTATGCCAGACAAGATCGCAAAGCCGCTCCACGTACGCCAATTTCGGCAAAATTAGTAGCGAATTTGATTACTTCAGCAGGGGCAGATCGTGTTTTAACGGTTGATTTACATGCCGGACAAATCCAAGGATTTTTTGATATTCCTTTGGATAATCTCTACGCCGCACCGGTTTTTGTGCGTGATATTAAGAAAAATTTTGATCTAAAAAATTTAGTGGTAGTTTCTCCCGATGTTGGTGGATTAGTACGCGCGCGTGCCATTGCCAGCAAGATCGGATCGGATTTGGCGATTGTGGATAAGCGTCGTCCAAGCGCCGGAGTAAGCGAAGTGATGAATATTATTGGTGAAGTTGAGGGCAAGAATTGTATCATTGTCGATGATATGGTTGATTCAGGCGGCACTTTATGTAACGCGGCGGAAGCCTTGATTAAAAAGGGTGCAATTTCAGTTTCAGCTTACATTACTCACGGAGTTTTGTCAGCCCAAGCAGGAGAAAGAATTTCTAAATCTAAATTGAAAAATTTAGTAATTACTAATTCAATTGAACCATCGCCGTCAACTTTGGCAGCAGAAAATATCAGGATCATCAACGTCGCTGACTTGATCGGAGAAGCGATCAGGAACATTTCACAGGAAAAATCAGTTTCAACTTTGTTCGACTAGAATCATGGAAAAAATCAAGGACTTACTCAAAATACCGGCGATAGCTTTTGCTTTGGCTGTAGCTTTAACAATTTTCGCCGTGCTTTCAGCAGATGTGTTGTATCGGCCTAAAGAAGTTGTCAAAAGAGGCTTTCAAATTGAAATTGCCGCTGACGGTAAAGCAGTAGTAAAAAAAGAAGAAAAGCCGGTTGATTTAGCCAGTATGATGAAAACTGCTGACGCTACTCGTGGTGCTAAAATTTTCAAAAAATGTGCTTCATGTCACACCGCCGGTAAAGGTGAGGCTTCTAAAGTTGGGCCTAATTTATTTGGCATTGTTGGTAGAAAAAAAGCTGGTTTTTCTGGTTTTGCTTATTCTGAAGCAATGAAGGCTAAGGGTGGAGCGTGGGATAAAGAATCAATCAATACATTTATTACCAAGCCAAAAGATTTTGTTCCGGGAACAAAAATGGCCTTTCCGGGACTGAAAAAACCACAAGATCGTGCTGATGTGATTTTGTTTTTGGAACAAGGGAAGTAGGAATACGCGATAGATCCTGAAACAAGTTCAGGATGACGGAGTGGGTGGGGATGCTGGAGTTCAACACCAAACCTCTCTCCATCGTCATCCTGAACTTGTTTCAGGATCTATTCGCACGTTCGCAAGCAAAAAATTAAACTAACTAAATAATGGAACAAATTTTCGGAATCCTCCTCTCAGCTGCTTTCGGAGCTATATTTGGCTCTTACGCCACACTTTTTGCTTACCGCTTACCGCTTGGAGAATCGTGCTTTGGTAGATATTTTGGAAAAAAGTCGCGTTGTCCGCAATGTAACTCAATCATTAGAACTCGTGAGTTAATTCCTCTTATTAACTGGCTCTTCACTTTAGGAAGATGCAAATCTTGCCAAACTAAAATTCCGCGTACCCATCTTTTTATTGAAGCGGCAACTACTCTGGCCTTTGTTTTATGCTACATTAAGTTTTCCTTTAGTCAGGAATTTATGCTTTACGCCTTGATTTCAGTGGGCTTGGTGATCTTACTTGCAACTGACTACACCCATCATGTTTTTCCTCAGCAAGTTTTGAATTTTATTTTGATGTTGGGTTTAGCTAATCGCGTTTTGCAAGATCAGAATGTGATTGATGTTACTTACTCGGCGGCAATTGGGGTAATTTTCTCGGTAATTTTTTATCAAATTTTTTACAAAAAAACAGGTCATCTTTTTGCCAATCAGGAGCAATCTTTTGACTACACTAAATTTATTTTGATTGCGGCTGTTTGTCTGAATCAAAGCCTATTCCTGTTTTATTTTTTGACAGTGATGATGACTTTAACAACATTCGTAGTTTTTAAAATTCCAAGTAAAAAAAAGCGTAGTAATTTTGGCTATGCTTTGATTGTTCCCTTCTTTTGGTTGATGATTTATTCGCCAAGTTTTTTTCAATATAATTAATTTCAGGAGTTCCATGACTAATAATGACTACCGCGTAAAAGATATTTCCCTTGCTGCATGGGGCAGAAAAGAAATTACTTTGGCAGAAAATGAAATGCCGGGATTGATGTCTTTACGTCGCGAGTTTGGTGCATCGCAACCTCTTAAAGATGCTAAAATTGTTGGTTGTTTACACATGACAATTGAAACAGCAGTTCTGATGGAAACTTTGGTACATCTAGGTGCAGAAGTGCGTTGGAGCTCTTGCAATATTTTTTCAACATCAGATCAAGCTGCTGCTGCAGTGGCCGCAGCCGGAATTCCTGTTTTTGCTTGGAAAGGTGAAACTGAAGAAGAATATGATTGGTGTATCAGACAAACAATCATTGGAAATCCAGCATGGAAACCAAATATGATTTTGGATGATGGTGGAGATTTAAGTAAAATGATTCACGAAGAATATCCTGAAATTCTTGCCGGTATTAAAGGATTGTCTGAAGAAACTACAACTGGTGTGGCTCGACTTTATCAAATGGAAAAAGAAGGTAAATTAAAAGTACCGGCGATTAATGTTAACGATTCAGTTACTAAATCAAAATTTGACAATCTTTACGGTTGCAAAGAAAGCGTTATTGACGGCGTGAAACGTGCAACTGACGTGATGATTGCCGGAAAAATGGTGGTTATTTGCGGTTACGGAAACGTGGGCAAAGGTTGTGCTGATGCTTTCAAATCACAAGGTGCACGTGTTGTTGTAACTGAAATTGATCCAATCTGCGCTCTACAAGCAGCCATGATGGGTTATCAAATTTTGCCAATCGAAGATGTGGTTTCTCAAGCTGATATTTTTATTACCACAACAGGTAACGTCGACATCATCACCATCGAGCACATGCGTGCCATGAAAGATTGTGCGATCGTCGGAAATATTGGTCACTTTGACAATGAGATTCAAGTTGAAGCTTTAAAAAACTTGAAATGGACCAACATTAAACCACAAGTGGATCAAATTACTTTTCCTGATGGCAAAAGAATCATTTTGCTTGCTGAAGGCAGATTATTAAATTTAGGATGCGCCACAGGACACAGTGCTTTCGTAATGTCAGCCAGCTTTACTAACCAAGTAATGGCACAAATCGAGCTGTGGAATAATCATAAAAAATATGAAAATAAAGTTTATATTTTGCCAAAAGAATTGGATGAAAAAGTTGCGACTCTGCATTTAGAAAAACTTGGTGTAAAACTGACTAAGCTAACTAAAAAACAAGCGGACTACATTAATGTAGACGCCAGCGGTCCATTTAAAAATGACAATTACAAATACTAATTCGGAGAATGAAGAATGGATAAATTCCAGATCACGACTCAAGGTTATGCGAAATTAAAAGCAGAAGTTGAGTTTCTGAAAAATGTTGAGAGGCCAAATATCATCAAGCAAATCGCGGCTGCACGGGAGCTTGGTGATTTAAAAGAGAACGCCGAATATCATTCGGCAAAAGATAGGCAAGGATTTGTGGAAGCTCAACTAGCTGATCTGGAAGAAAAATTTTTACGTTCGGAAGTGATTGATGTTTCAAAGCTTTCTGGAGACAAGGTTCAATTTGGCGTTACCGTAAAATTAGAAAATTTGGACAATGAACAAATCGTTACTTACAAAATTGTCAGTGATTTCGAGGCGAATATCGATGATGGCTTGATCTCAAGCATATCACCGGTTGCGCGTGCGTTGATTAACAAGGAAGTGGGTAATGAAGTCGAAATAAAAACTCCGGGTGGAGTTAAGCATTACGAAATTTTAGAGATAAAATTTGTCTAATAAGTTTGCATAATTTACGTTGTTAAAAGTGGCACAGATTTTTTTTCTAAGAAAACTTCTGAAAAATTATTTGACATCAGAAAAATGCTCGCCTAATTAGCTCAGACCTTGAATCTATTAGGATTTCTATACCGCCTCAATTTATTAATAAAAATCGTATACAAAAATATGAAAAAAACTTTTTCTTCAAAAAAATCAGCATTCTCATTGATTGAGTTATCAATCGTGTTGATCATTATCGGTTTGCTGATTGCTGGCGTTACTGGCGGTGCCAGCTTGATTAAAAGCTCTGAGCTTCGTTCAGCAATGGGAGAAGCTAGAGGGTATGCTGTAGCAGTTAATGCTTTCTACACACAATATAATGCTCTTCCAGGAGATTATAACACTAGTTTAGGAATTCCAGCCAGCACTACTGGTAACCCTTATGGTGACTATGATGCTAAAATTGAATTTTGTACTACAGGCTGCGTTACCGGCACTGTTACCACTGGTTCAGAAGGTGCGATGGCTTGGCAACATTTGAAATATGCAGGCGGTATTGATACTGCTCCTACATTCACTGGCGGTGCTACTGCGTCACAAGCTGCTATCACTAACTACCCAGGTTCAAAAATCAGGGCTGCAGGTTGGGGATTTGATTACAACTCAACCAGTCTTCAAAACGTAGTTGTTTTGACTTCATCAACAACAGTTGCCGCAACAGTTGCTGTAGACGGCGCTGGTGGTAACACACTTGTTAACGGAACTCCGATTTCTGTTGGAGCTCTTGTTCCAGCTGATGCCCTTTCAATTGATAAAAAAATCGATGACGGCATTGCTAACACCGGTAAAGTTCAAGGTATCTTGTCAACTTGCTTCACAACTACTGCATATCTTGTTGCTACTACAACAAAAGCTTGTCCTATCTCATACCAAGTTGATGTTACTTCTTAGTAATTCATCTTAAAGAAAATTTAAAACCCCGTCGCTTGAAAAAGCGACGGGGTTTTTTATTTTGTATTCGTTGAGACTGGTGTTTTAAAATTAATTTTAGTCTAAATGCTAATTCTGGATAAGGGATATTAACCTAAATCCCAAAATTCGCTGGTCGAGCGGAGTCGAGACCATTTTGATTTTGACTCCTTTATTTTCCGCA
>CANGQE010000041.1 GCA_947455845.1 Rickettsiales bacterium | reverse complement strand
ACCTATTATTCTGTTACCGTGCAAAAAAACTTATGGTAGGTCTCGACTCCGCTCGACCAGCAGGTTGTGGTAGTTTATTGCGTTTATTTAAGAAAAAATAATCAACCGAATAATGAACTTCTACAACCCAGCATTAACCGCTTTTAGCTTCTCAAGATTTTCTCTGATATTCTTCACTGACTGCTCAATTGTCTTACTAACTTTTGGGTCGATTGCCGAAACTTTAATTTTGGCGAAATTCATGATTTTAGCTTGAGGATCAATTACTGCACCACTTTCAATATCGCTATTTTCTAGCGTTTGCAACTCATCAACTTGATTAATTTTATTTTCTTGGGATTGCGCCGATATGATAATATCAAGATCTTCCTCTTTGTAATCATCCTGTTTTCTTCTTTTTAAAAGCTTCTGCAAACCGGCCACGGTGTAGCCTTCTTCGTATAAAAATCTTTTAATTCTTTTTAAAATCTTGATCTGCTTATTGTAATAATAACGCCTTTTTCCAACGCCGATTTCGGGCCTAATCTGTGGAAAATTCTCTTCCCAAAATCTGATCACATGAGTTTCAACTTTTAACTCCTTAGCCACCTCGCCAATTGATTTCTTGCGGTCAATTCCGAGCTCATCAGCTAACTTCTCTACTTCGTGAACAATGTCTTCAGTCATTTTCTAAGTGAATCTTTTTTTATATTCCAAGGCGAAATGCTTGATGATAACTCCACAAATTGCGGTTAGTGGAACTGCAACTAAAACTCCGATGAAACCGAGTAATAAGCCAAAAACGAAAAGCCCAAAAATCAACCAAACCGGATGTAATCCAATTTTAGCTCCGATTAATTTGGGAGTTAGAAAGTTAGATTCTACGACCTGACCAATAATGAACACCACAGCTACCGAGGATATGTTTGCAACATCAAAACCCCATTGAAATAGGGCGACGATAATTGCAATTGTCACACCACAAATCATTCCGACGAAAGGAATGAAGGAAAAGAGACCAGTCAAAAGTCCAATCAAAACTCCAAAATTAAGACCCGTAAAACTGAGCAAAACTGAATAAATTACGCCCAAAATAAAGCAAACATTGAACTGTCCACGAACATATCCCGATAAAGTTTTATCAATGTCGGCAGCGATTTTCTTTGCTGATACTGAAATTTTACGGGGCAAATAATCGTTTATTTTCCCGATGAGAAGATCCCAATCTTTCAACAGATAAAAAATCAAAATCGGCGTAATAAAAACCAAGGATAAAATATTAATCAAAGTTAACGAAGAGGTGATGGCGTTATCAAAAACATTTTGCAACATCTCGACAAGTCTTGCGGTGATTTTTTCATTACCCAAGATTTGAGAAAAATCACCTTCAAAATTGAATCCGACCTTACTGAGAAGTACATCAATCCTTGGATAAAAATCATTAACAATAGTCTGAGTATACATTGGTATGGCATCGAGCAAATCAGCAAATTGACCAAAAATTATCGGTGCCAAAAGCACTACAATCGTCGTCAGCACAGTAATAAATAACCCCATAATCATCGAGACGGCAGCAAGGCGAGATAATTTACATTTTTCACAAAGACGATCAACCAGAGGATTCAAAAAATAAGCTATTACCAGTGAACAGATAAATGGCGTCAACACAGATTTTACCAAATAAATCAACCCACAAAAAGTTGCTACAATTGCGATTATGGAGACAACTTTATCTTTTGTTTTCATCTACTTAGTTGGTTGGGTTTAATGAGTAAAAGTTTTCTGATTTTTTAACTAAATTAAGATTCACCAATGCAAAAGCTTCCGTGATCTCAGTGCTTGGATCGGTGTAATTAACCGAAATCACGACAAAATCGCGTGAGATTGATTCAATATTCAACTGATTAATCAGGTTACTATTTTCAATTTTATTTTTGATAAGCATCCAATTTTCAAGACCTGTGATCGGAATTTGAATACGCACCAAACTTGCTACAGCGGACCTACTCTCAGAGTTTTGTGACGAGCTTAGATAATTAAGCGCCTTTTCCGTGACCTTGGACAACAAAGCTTCATAGCTTAAGTGATCAACATTAACGAAACCGAGCTTGATTTGTTTTTTCTGCAATTTGCGAATGTAAGAAACATTGATATTCACTTTATTTTCAATGGTGTCGTAAGAGAAAAACATCACATAAGCAGCGTCCGCCTTGTATTTAAGCAACATTGGCTCCAGCGCAATATAATCGATCATTTTAACATTAGACATATTTACCGCGGCGATATTGCTCAGATCATTGTCGGGCACAATAAACTTTTTTTGTCCTTTAGCGCTTAGATTTTTCTCAACCGCCTTTTTCCAATCATTATTTTCTTCCCACAATATTGTTTCGCGTTTGGTAATTTTGATCGGAAGAAGTAAATAAGTTTCAGCAGCCTTAGTTTCGGGTTTTTTCAGATTTTTTTTCGCTAAAATGTGATTAACAAAATCTTTAGCAAAGGTGATATTAAAGGTAGCTGAATAGGTATTTCCAGCAATTCTCTCACCGTCAATTTGTTCCGAGCGAACCATGTCAGAGATCTCTTCATTAGAAATATTATCGGCTGTACTAGTACCAAGCTCTAGGCGCGAAAGTAAAATTAAGAGTGCATCCCTTCTGGAACTTGCAGCGGCAGCGTTTCTTGCATCCTGTGGCGACTTGCCGCTAGCAGTTACAACAACACCATCAACCGAATAAATATTATTATCCGCGGCGTAAGAAGAGGCGGAAATTGCCAAGAATAAAGCTAGAAAAAGTAAAAAAAATCTCGACATATCTAAATTGGGCTGAAATAATTTGACCTCTCCTGAGGCCAGATTTGGAGCCAGTTCCAAACTATCCTAAGCTTCCCGTCAAGTTATTAAATCGCAAGAAAAATGTCTTTAAATTACAAACAAGCTGGTGTCGATATTGATGCCGGAAACGAATTAGTTAATCGTATCAAGCCTTTTGCTAAAGCAACTTCCCGCATTGGTTCCAACTCAGATTTAGGCGGTTTTGGAGCTCTTTTTGATTTAAAGAAATGTAATTTCCGCGATCCGGTTTTGGTTTCTTCAACTGACGGTGTCGGCACTAAATTAAAAGTCGCCATTGAAACCAATAATCATGACACGATTGGAATTGACTTAGTTGCAATGTCAGTCAATGACCTTGTAGTTCAAGGTGGCGAGCCCTTATTTTTTCTAGATTATTTTGCCTGCTCTAAACTAGATGTCGATGTTGCCAGCACAGTAGTTAAAGGCATTGCTGATGGTTGCAAACTTGCCGGCTGTGCTTTAATCGGTGGCGAAACTGCCGAAATGCCCGGAATGTACAAAGCGGGAGATTATGACTTAGCCGGATTTGCCGTTGGCGCCGTTGAACGCGATCAAATTCTACCAAGACCAACCAACGCCGGAGATGTTCTTTTAGGCCTAAAATCAAGCGGCTTACACTCTAACGGATTTTCTCTAGCCCGTTTCATTTTAGAAAAAAATAACGTCAATTTCTCCGACCAATATTCTCCAACCCAAACCGTTGGCGAACTTCTAATCACCCCAACCAAAATTTACGTAAAATCTTGCTTGGCTGCCGTTAAAACTGGAAAAGTCAAAGCCTTGTCACACATTACGGGTGGTGGCTTAGTCGAAAATATCCCAAGAATTTTATCTGCCGGTCTCACTCCAAAAATCGATTACAACTCTTGGCCCACCCTCGAAGTTTTCAAATATTTACAATCTCTTGGCCAAGTCAAAGACGAAGAAATGCACCGCACTTTCAACTGCGGCATCGGCATGGTTTTGGTAGTTGCTAAAGATGATGTTGATGCGGTGAAAGAAGTTTTACAAAAAGAAGGAGAAGGGGTTTTTGTGATTGGGGAATTGGTTTCTTCAAACTAAATATTTTACCGCAACAAAGATCCTGAAACAAGTTCAGGATGACGGAGTCTTGGAGGAGAACGCCCCTCACCCTCGGCGTCATCCTGAACTTGTTTCAGGATCAATTCACTATCTTTCAAGTTTTATTTATGATTAACCGCCAAATCTCCATCCACCTTCAAGACTTCCCCGACGTCTCTTTTCTAGCAGACGACAAAGCCCTAGTCGCCGACATGGATTTAGTACGCAGCTTGTGCTCTGTAGCCTTGTCCATCCGCGACAATAAAAATCTGCGCGTGCGCTTACCTTTAAATAAACTAATTGTAATAGGTAAAAACGCGGCGCGTATTTTGCCTTTTAAAGAAATCATCGCTGATGAAGTGAATGTTAAATCAATCGAGATCAAAGAAGAAATATCCGAACTTGCCGAGTTAAAACTACAAATAAATTTCAAAAAAATCGGCGCTAAATTTGGCTCAAAAATTAAAGAGATTACTATTGCCAGCAAAAGTGGTGACTGGAAGAAAATATCCGACAGAGAAATTGAAATTGCCGGAGTGATTTTAAGTGAAGATGATTTTGAATTGAAACTTGCCACCAAAAACAATGATGAAAAAAAATTCGCCATTCTGCCACTGCCAACCAATGATTATCTGGTTCAGCTAGATATTGAAGTTACAAAAGAATTAGAAGATGAAGGTATCGCCAGAGACATCGTGCGTGCTGTGCAGCAAAATAGAAAAGATGCGGATTTGAATATTTCCGATCATATTAACTTAAAAGTTTTCTCAACCAATTCGCGAATTTTGGAAGTAGCCAAAACTTTTGCGACCTACATTAGTGAGCAAGTTTTGGCTGATTCATTGCTGTGCGTTGCGAGTGTTGAAGATGCAAAATCCGCAACAAAATTTTCTTGTGAAAATAAACTAGACGATGGGGATTTGGTGGTAGGAATAAACCTTTAATCGATGTAGATGCGTGGAAAAGCCCTCTTTGAAAAAGAGGGAGGGAGCCGCGACAGCGGCGGAAGGGTGATTTAAAATGAGCAAGTGACCGGCAAATCACCCGTCTGCTTGCTCCGCAAGCATCCACCCTCTTTTTCAAAGAGGGCTTGCAACCCCGCCAAGAAAACCTAATCCTCCTGCGACATCTTCTTCGCCTGATCATCAGCCGTCAGCGCATTAATAAACTCATCCAACTCACCAAGCATAATGTCATCAATCCTGTAGCTAGTCAGGTTAATTCTGTGGTCAGTCACGCGACTTTGTGGAAAGTTGTAAGTTCTGATGCGCTCACTTCTATCTCCACTACCAACTTGCTCTTTACGGTTAGCCGCACGCTCTCTGTCAGCTTTGTCACGCTCAGCTTCGTAAAGCCTTGAACGCAAAACTTTCATCGCTTTTTCGCGGTTTTTAATTTGTGATTTTTCATCTTGCATGGAAACGGTAACCCCTGTCGGAACGTGCACAATACGCACCGCCGAGTCAGTTGTATTAACCGATTGTCCACCCGGACCGGAAGATCTGAAGACGTCAATCCTCAAATCTTTTTCTTCAATTTTAATGTCAATTTCTTCAGCTTCAGGAAGCACTGCAACTGTTGCAGCTGAGGTATGAACTCTTCCTTGCGATTCAGTTTCAGGAACACGTTGCACACGGTGAACTCCCGATTCATACTTCAAACGCGCGAACACTCCGCGACCCAAAATTGAGGCCGAAGCATCTTTGTAGCCACCAAGTCCGGTATCAGAAATGGATAGAATTTCAAATTTCCATTTTCTTTTCTCAGCATATTTTTGATACATGGCAAAGAGCTTGTAAGCAAATAAGGCCGCCTCTTCGCCGCCAGTTCCGGCACGAACTTCCAGAATAGCGTTTTTTTCATCGGCCGCATCTTTGGGCAAAAGCGCAATCTTCATTTGCTGCTCAAGATCAGGAATTTTTTTACTAAGATCAAAGCGCTCTTGTTCCAACATATTACGCATTTCTTGATCGGTAGTCGCAGGCAAAATCTCATCAATATCCGCCGCTTCTTTTTGAGCTTGGCGATATTCACCAATCAGCGCTACCACAGGGATCATGTCGGAATGTTCTTTCGAAATTCGCGCAAAATTCTGCCCTAGCGCTGACGGATCTAACAATTTTTTTTCCAGCTCGGCAAATTTAGTTACAATGCCATTAAGCTTTGGTGTGAAAGACATTTTTAATTTAAAAATTGATTTATTTTTGGATGTTTTAGAAACTGCTTCTAAGCTCTAAAATCAAGGCTTGAAGCAAATTACAAAACGATAAATCAAAACACAATGGATTCCAAAAATTTTTACGTCACCTCGCCCATTTATTACGTTAACGACGTGCCTCACATCGGACACGCTTACACCTCAATTACTTGCGACGTGGTTGCACGATTTAAAAGGCTGTGCGGGATGGATGTTTATTTTTTGACGGGCACGGATGAGCATGGTCAGAAGGTAGAAAAATCGGCTTTGGCACGAGATAAAAATCCGCAGCAATTTTGTGATGAGGTTTCGTTAAAGTTTCGTGAGTTGGCGCAATTGTTGAATTTATCTAATGACGATTTCATTCGCACTACTGAAGAAAGACACAAAATATCAGCACAAAAATTTTGGGAAATTCTAGAGAAAAACGGCGCCATTTACAAAGGCACTTACGAAGGTTGGTATGCTTTGCGCGACGAAGCTTTTTACGCTGAAGATGAATTAGTGAATGGCAAAGCTCCGACTGGTGCTGATGTGGCTTGGCACAAAGAAGAGAGCTATTTTTTCAAGCTTTCCGCTTTCCAAGATAAATTATTAATGCTTTACGAGGCCGCCCCCGACTTCATTCGCCCGCAATCGCGCTTTAATGAAGTGGTTTCATTTGTTAAAGGTGGCTTAAAAGATTTATCAATTTCGCGCACTTCTTTTTCTTGGGGCGTAAAAGTTCCCGGAGAAGAAAAACACGTAATGTATGTTTGGCTTGATGCTCTGGCTAATTACATTTCCGCTCTTGGTTTTCCTGACCAAGAAAGTGAACTCTTCAAAAAATTCTGGTGCAACACTGCCGAATCTCCCCTGCACATTGTCGGGAAAGACATCGTGCGCTTCCATGCCGTTTACTGGCCCGCCTTTTTAATGGCGGCAAATTTGAATATTCCACACAGTGTTTACGCTCACGGCTGGTGGACTAATGAAGGGCAAAAAATTTCTAAATCTGTCGGCAATGTGATTGATCCGTTGAAAGAATTAGAGTGGCTAGAGTCTTTTGGCTGCAATCGTGAAACTGCTGTGGATTATTTTAGATATTTTCTTTTGCGCGAAGTTCCCTTTGGCAATGACGGCGATTATTCACGTGTCAGCTTTCTAACCCGCATCAACGCTGAGTTGGCAAATAATATCGGCAATTTAACTCAAAGATCTTTGTCGATGATTTTCAAAAATAGCGCAGCAAAAACTGTTGATTTTAGCGGCTATTCTGATGCTTCCGACTTACTAAAAAGTGCTTACGATTTGAAAGAAAAAATCTCCCAGAAAATGTCGAACTTTGCTTTTGATCAAGCGGTTGGAGAAATTTTGACTCACGCCTCGAAATGCAATGAGTTCTTTAATAACAAGGCTCCGTGGATTTTGAAGAAAGAAGATAAAATTGAAGAAATGAATTTGGTTTTATCGGTAATCGCTGAAAATCTGCGAGTGATTGCCATCGCATTGCAACCATTTTGCATTAATTTAGCTCCGAAGATTTTGGATATTTTGCAGATTGGAGCAGGGGAAAGAAGTCTTGATTTTATTGATGCGAAGTATGCTTTGAAGTCTGGACACGAAATTAACGAACCGAAGGCGGTGTTTCCTAGGTTGGAGAGTAAGTAAAACAAAATCCGCTGGTTTCGCTGCGTCGAGACCTACTCGAAGTTTATCTGCTTAGTTGAAGACAATGAGCGTTAACTTAAAATTGGTCTCGACTCCGCTCGACCAGAGGACTTGGGGGAAATTTACTTAGGTAGAGAAAGTGCGATTTTTGGAACGGCTACCCCTCTACACCCTTGATTTTACTGCATTGGTAAAAATTATGAATTTTCGCCCGACGGGCGAAAATTCAAAAATATCAGGTTTAACCCAGTAGTGGCGAGGGATTACACTTCGTCACAAGGTAAACACTAATTGAATTATTTATGAAAAATTTCTTTGACGATCGTCTGAAAAAAATGACCTTACTTGCCCTCGGCATGCTAACATTTTTCTTACTAGCCCAAAGCATCGGAGTAATTGCCGAAATTAATTTTAGAAAACAAACCCTTCAATCCAACAACATCACCTTTCGTGGCACAGCCGAAATTGATGCTATTTTTGATGTGGCAACATTTTCAGTCACCATTCGCGAAGAAGAAAAAGATCTGGTAACAGCTCAACAAAAAATGGCCGATAAAACCAATGAGCTACTCGCTCTTTTTGACAGAAGAGGAATCGAAAAAAAGGACATTAAGACCACCAATTACAATACTTCTCCGAAATATATTTATCCTGTCACCAATTGTCGTAGTACTGTTTGCCCACCAATAAAACCGGTTCTAACCGGCTTTGAAGCAACTCAAACTCTCTCAGTAAAATTACGTGACATTGCTAAATCAGGAGAAATTTTGACCAGCATTTCCCAACTCGGAATTGCCGAAGTTAATGGCCCGTCATTTACGATTGATGATTCTGCAAAATTAAAATCACAGGCCCAAGCCTCAGCAATTAACAAGGCAAAAACCGAAGCCAAATTAACAGCAAAAAATTTAGGGGTAAAATTAGGCAAAATTGTTAGATTTTCTGAGGATCAAGGCCAATTTGATTCACATCCCACCGCTATGTTAAGAACTTCTAGCGAAGCGATGCCGCAAGTGGAAGTGGGCCAACATAAGGTCACTGCCTCAGTTGCAATTACTTACGAGATCACACAATGAAAATAGTTTCTTGGAATATCAATT
>CANGQE010000040.1 GCA_947455845.1 Rickettsiales bacterium | reverse complement strand
TTTACGCTCATTGTCTTCCGCCGGGTAGCTGGAACCTTAATTAGGTCTCGACTCCGCTCGACCAGCGGGTTGGTGGAGAGTGGTGGTTACCTCTTCTTCCAAGTAGTTTTTCCACCGGCAACATCCTCAAGCACAATGCCTTGCGCAAGCATGCTATTTCTAATCTCATCAGCTTTAGCAAAGTTTTTTTCTTGCTTGGCTTTTAGGCGTAACTCAATTTGTTCGCTAACAAAAATATCTTCCTCAACAACTTCTTTTTTGCTAAAG
This sequence comes from Rickettsiales bacterium, assembly GCA_947455845.1. Lineage (GTDB taxonomy): Bacteria > Pseudomonadota > Alphaproteobacteria > Rickettsiales > UBA1997 > UBA2645. The sequence goes on along the minus strand of CANGQE010000040.1, from coordinate 8,725 downwards.
AAATTCACGTCAATCAATCCCAAAAGATCTAAGCTGGCGATAAATTCTTTTTTTAATTGGGGATTATTATTTGTCTTAATTTCTTTAACCGCTTCGTGAAGCGCCGCGATGGCTTTAGAAATATTTAAGTCATCCGCCAAATATTCTAACACTTGATGAGCCAAGCCTTCTTTGATAAAGATGCTGGCACGATTTAAATCCTCCGTCTGCCAGCTTTGCTGGCAGCCACCTCCTTTTTCAAAGGAGGCTAGAGCAGAGTAAAATTTTTCTACACTTTTAGTAGCGTCGTCTAAAGCTTTTTGAGTAAAGTCAAAAGGCTTGCGGTAGTGGGTCGAAAGCAATAAATAACGAATGACAATTCCCGAAACTCCTTGATCTAAAAGGTCGCGCACTGTGATAAAATTTTTCAGCGACTTGCTCATTTTTTCGCCGTCAACAGTTAGAAATCCGTTGTGAATCCAAAAGTGAGCGTAGTGAGAGCCAAGGTTAGCACAGCGACTTTGGGCAATTTCGTTTTCGTGATGGGGAAATTGTAAATCAGCGCCGCCGCCGTGAACATCAAAATCATTGCCAAGATATTTTGAACTCATCGCCGAACATTCAATGTGCCACCCCGGACGGCCATTGCCCCACGGGCTTGAGAAAACGCTGGAGGCGTCATCTTGCGCATCGGCGGGTTTCCACAAAACGAAATCGAGCGGATTTTTTTTGTAAGAGGCAATTTCAACGCGGGAGCCGGCGATTAATTCATCTAAGTTACGATTGGAAAGTTTGCCGTAATCACGGTAAGACCCAACATCAAAAAGCACGTGGCCGGCGCTTTCGTAAGCATTGCCGTTTTTGATTAATTGCTCAATCATGGTTACCATTTCAGGAATGTGAGTAGTGGCGTGAGGTTCAAAAGTTGGGCGCAAAACATTTAAGGCGCTGGTATCTTGGTAGAAAAAATCAGTAATTTTTGCGGTTAGGTTCTGAATTGAAACGCCTTGTTCTTTGGCGGCAGCGTTGATTTTGTCGTCAACGTCGGTGATGTTGCGAACGTAAGTTACTTGCGGAAATACCTGTGAGAAAAAACGAAAGAATAAATCGTAAATTACCACGCTGCGGGCATTGCCAAGGTGAGGACGATCGTAAACTGTCGGGCCGCAAACATACATTTTTAGATGGTTGGGGTTGATGGTGGTAAGGATTTCTTCTTTGTGGGTGAGGGTGTTGAAGATTTTGATTTTCATGGAATGAGGTTGTAGTGCGTTTTAATTGGGATGGGAACGTGGGAATAGATCCTGAAACAAGTTCAGGATGACGCCGAGGGGGCGGCGGTGGAGTTTCAACTGCAAATCTGCTCCCCTCGTCATCCTGAACTTGTTTCAGGATCTATTCACTTAGGAAAACTCTACAAATAAAGTTCCTTAACAATTTTATCGCGTAAATAATTTTTCCTTTTCGTTCCTGAATATTGTGCAATCACTTCGCCATCGCGTGAGATTAAAACGGTGAAGGGCAGGCGGTTATTGTAGCGGATGTTGCGCTTTTGTAAAAACTCCAGAAACCCTTCTTTGTAAGCCAAAAAGCGCGGTTGAAAATAAATGTCGCCGAACTTGTTTAAATAATTTTGCAGATGGGCCGCATCTTGATTGCGATCAATCGCCAACGTCATGATTTGCAAATCAGTATTTTGAAATTCACGAGTAAGCTCATTAAAAGCAGGAAAATTTTTGGTACAAACTTGGCACCATGTGGCGTAGATGTAGAGTAAAATCGGCTTGCCGTCGGAGCGTTCAAATTCAGAGGCAACTTGGGCGGTAGTTAGAGGTAGAGGGCCTTGAGCATTGAAAGTGATATTTTTTGATTCAGGAATTTTAGCATCAAGGTTAGAAGTATTTTCAACAAAATTATTCCACAAAATCACCCCGACAACAGCACCAATTACAATAGCAAGAAATAGCATTTTAGAAGTTTCTCCTGATTTTTTTTGTTTTTTATGATTTTTTAACCAAATGATTTTTGAATCAGACATGGGACAATTAACAATTAACAATTAGCAATTAACAGTTAACAATTCGGATCAACAAATTAACTGCTAAAAAATTGTTAAATGTTAATTGTTAATTGTTAACTCTTTTTAAATTCCCGTGCTCATCAAAATAAAAAACCTAAGACTGCAAACCGTTGTTGGTGTGTATGATTGGGAAGAAAAAATCAATCGTGAAATTATTATTAATGCTGAAATCGAAACCGATTTCAAAAATTCACTGATTAGCGATGACCTTGCTGATGCTATTGATTATGAAACTATTACTTCCAAAATTAAAAATTTAATTGCGACGAGTAGATTTAAGTTAGTCGAAAGAATGGCTCAAAAAGTAGCCGACGTAATTATGGAAGACTCGCGAGTAAAAAAATGTCGCGTTGAAATCGATAAAATCGGCGCGGTAGAGGCGGTGGAGTCTTTTGCGGTAGTGGTGGAAGGGAATAGGGGTTAATTTACCTTTGTAAATAGATCCTGAAACAAGTTCAGGATGACGGAGTTTTTGGCAAAATCTCCCTACATCGTCATCCTGAACTTGTTTCAGGATCTATTTTAATTCCCAATTCTTAATTCCTAATTTCTTTAATCTTTTCCATGGATCTCAGAACTCAACAAATCCTAAAACTCTTTAAATCGCATTTGCGGATTAAAAATTTCCTCACCGTCTTGTGCTATTGCGCGATTATTGGGGGGCTTTTTGTTTACGTCTTTTATGCTTTCAACCAAAGCCGCACGATTAAAATCGTGAACCAATATAAAAAGAATCCCGAAGCTTTTAAGACTGAAAAAATAATGACTAATCCGCGAATTCAATTTCAGTATAATGAAACACAAGTTTATCACATTCAGGCCAAAAAGGCTTTGCATAAGGATGAGCAGGAAGTACTTTTACACGATGTTTTTGCAACCGGCGAAGTTGGTAATATTACGGCCGGAGAATTGAAAATTGACGAAAGCGGAGATCATTTGGTTTTTACCAAAAATCCGATTTTAATTTTAAACAAAACGGAAGGGGAGAATTAGCTTTGTGAATAGATCCTGAAACAAGTTCAGGATGACGCTGAGAGTGAGGGGCGTTCTCCCACAAGACTCCGTCATCCTGAACTTGTTTCAGGATCTATTAACGCACTCCCATCCTAACTCTAAATTCTTAATTTTTATGAACCGATTCGGCGAGATTTTTTCTTTTACAACTTGGGGCGAAAGTCATGGTGAGGCTATTGGCTGCGTGGTTGATGGCTGTCCTTCTTTGATTGAATTGAATGAAGCAGATATTCAAAAACATTTGGATAAGCGTCGTCCCGGACAATCAAAATTTACTACTCAGCGTCAGGAATCAGATAGGGTAAAAATTTTCTCAGGGGTTTTTGATGGTAAGACTACGGGCACTCCGATCAGTCTCGTTATTTTTAACGAAGATCAAAAAAGCGGCGATTACGGTGACATTAAAGATAAGTTTCGTCCGTCTCATGCTGATTACACTTACTTCAAAAAATATGGCATTCGCGATTACCGTGGCGGCGGCAGATCATCGGCGCGCGAAACGGCAATGCGAGTTGCGGCGGGTGCGGTTGCACGTAAAGTTTTAGAGCGGGAAAAAATTGAAATTACCGGTTACTTAACTCAGATCGGTGAGAAAAAAATTGATCGTACGAAAATTGATTTTGCCGAAATCGAGCAAAATGATTTTTTCTGTCCTGATAAAAATGCTGCTAAAAATTTTGAAGATTATTTGCTGGAAATCAGAAAGTCGGGAGACTCGGTAGGAGCAGTGATTGAGCTGGTTGCTAAAAATGTTCCCGTTGGTTTTGGTGAGCCGATTTACAATAAATTAGATGCTAAAATTGCTTCGGCAATGATGTCGATTAACGCCGTGAAAGGTGTAGAAATCGGCATGGGCATGGAAGCGGCAACGAAAAAAGGTTCTGAACTTGCTGATGAAATGTGGATGGAAAATAGTGCGTTAAATTTTTCTTCTAACCACAGTGGTGGAGTGTTGGGTGGTATTTCTTCCGGTCAAGATATTGTGGTGCGCTTTGCGGTGAAGCCGACGAGCTCGATTTTAATTCCGAGAAAAACTGTGGATGTGAATGGCAATAATTGCGAAATCATTACTAAAGGTCGCCACGATCCTTGCGTAGGAATTCGCGCTGTGCCGGTTGGCGAAGCGATGCTAGCTTGTGTTTTGGCTGATTTTTTATGCTTGCAAAAAGCACGTGGGAAGTAGGTTTCTTTGTAAAGATAAATGTGCGAAAAAGCCCTCTTTGAAAAAGAGGGAGGGAGCCGCTGAAAGCGGCGGAAGGGTGATTTAAGAGTGAGCAAGTGATAGGAAAATCACCCGTCTGATCGCTGTCGCGATCATCCACCCTCTTTTTCAAAGAGGGCTTTAGATCGAGATTGTTGCTCATTTGAAACAAAAATCCGCTGTCTATTTTTTTTACCGAAAACTCAGTTGCTAAGCAGAAACTAAAAAATAGCTTTCTCTTTAAGTTCGACTGTAAAGCCCGAACTTTTTCCCGTAAAATAATTCAAAATAATATGAAAAATTTACTGAAACTTGCGACGGCAATGTCTTTGATGGCCGCGTCAGCATTGGCTCAATCGCCAGCTCCTAGTGCAGCTCCAATGGGCGGAGGCGGACCGCAACAAATGAATAATTCTGCTCAAATGCATCCTCAAGGTGGCCCACAAGGTGGAAAGCAGGGTGGTCCTCAGGGCGGCCCGCAACAAGATGGACAACAGCAAATGAATAATGGCCCTCAAGGCTGTCCACAAGGCGGACCTCCTCCCCGTGGGCCAAATGGTGGTCCACAAGGTGGCCCACAAGGAGGAAAACAAGGTGGCGGACAATAATTCTAACTTAAAAAAGTAACGTAAATAAAATGCCGACTTAGAAGAAATTCTAAGCCGGCATTTTTATTTATTCGTTGGTCGGGTTTAAAAAAGTAGCCGGACCACTCTGGCACTAATTGTTAAATTTAAAAATGGTTTTTAGCGAAAGATCTTCCCGATCCGGACTTAAGATATTTTTCAAAATCTATGGCTTTTTCCTGAACGTTAAAAGCACAGTAAAAATCTAGCTGCCAAGGCTTGAATTTGTTGGTGTGAGGTGATTTGCCGGAGTTGTGATCAATCAATCTTTGTTTAAGATCTGAAGTGAAACCAATATAGATCTGAGAAGGAGTAGATATGGATTTGAGGATGTAGGTGTAATGCATTTTCTTATGGTGATAAGAAAATAGTATGAGTCTGTTGGTAAAGCCATCCTTCGCTTTGGATGAACAAAAGCTCTGAGTTTAAAATTCATGAGCTACGGCGGGCAGCCTTCGCTCTAACGGTCTCCGTCTGACATTTCATCCCCTGACGGGGCTGGCCTGCCAGCCGAAGCTCGTAAGAGCGAAGGCTGGTGGAGATAAGCGGGTTCGAACCGCTGACCCCCTGCTTGCAAAGCAGGTGCTCTACCAACTGAGCTATATCCCCAATGTTTTTTTTACCAAACAAGGTGGCGGAAAATAGGAAGGGTAATTGAATTGTCAAAATCTTTTTTTGAAAAGATTAAAGTTTTTTTTTGAGATTGGTAAGTTCTTTGCAGTAATTTAATTTTTACAGCGTTGACTGGGCCTAGTCGTACCTGTAAATTAACTCGAATAATACTTAGGAAATCTGCCTCAGAACTAAAAACTTTAGTATTATTGTAATTCTCTCCCCTTGTCACCCCGCAGCAAGTGCGGGGTGACAAGGGGTGGTATTTAACAATAGCTTAGAGTCCATGGTTCTGAGGCAGATTTCTTAAGTAGTATTGGGGTTAAAATAGAAAAAAATTCTCAAACTTTAAAAATATTTTGAAAACCTTCTCTAAAAAAATTCCCAATAAAGCTTACAGCTTAATCGAGCTTTCCATCGTGATCATCATTATCTCAATTATGATTTCGGGGGTTTTGTCGGTTTCAACTAACTTGGCTAATAATGCTAAAGTTAGAATTACCAACGAGCGCATCAAAGAAATTTATAAAGCTTTGGGAAGATATTTAGTAGTTAATGGTAAGTTGCCTTGTCCGGCCTCAATAATTGCCATAAAGTCGGGTGATGCTAATTACGGATTGCCTTTGGGAGCTGAAGGTAGTTGCACGACGGCGGGAGATTGCAGCGCCAGCGGAGTTTGTAATCCTGCGGTTGGAGCTACTAATTTAGTTTACGGAATGGTTCCGATTCAGGCTTTAAATTTAAGTAACGATTTTGCTGAAGACGGCTTTGAAGATAAAATTGCTTACATTGTGGATAAGAGATTTACCAAAGACACGGTTGTTCCCGATATTGGTACTGACTCTTTTGGAACTTCACCATTTACATCAACGATTACTATTAACGAGATTCCAACTACAGGCGTTACGCAAACTAATACTGATGATGCCATCTTTGCCTTGGTGAGTTACGGTGGTAATAAATCAGGATCTTTCGGAATTAATTCCTCAACGCAATTTACTCGCTCAAGTGATGCTACCGAAACTGAAAATGATCTGGATAGTTTGTCTTCGCCCAACTTTAATAATATTTTAAATATCTCTGCCGATAGCAGCGACGTTTTTGATGACATCGTTTTTTATAAAACCAGAAACGCCATAGTTTCAGATTTTAATGCTTTTGTAGCTATTCCTTGTTCGGGAAGCGGCAATGGCTTGAGCCTTAATTATGGCGGAGTTAATACTTATTATTGGCCACAGGCTCATTATGATCAGGTAGTGGCGGCTGATACGCAATGTCCTGCGGATTATTTAATTAGAACTAACTATCCAACAAGAAGATGTGGTGCTTTCGGAACTTGGGAAACCGGCATAATTGCACCTTGTGCTAATATCTAATAAACAAAACTAAATGACAAAAAACCAAAAAACCGCCTTCAGTTTAATTGAGCTTTCAATCGTAATTATAATTATTTCGATTCTGATTACGGGATCTTTATCAGCCTCAGTCAGCGCTCTTAATAATGCACGGATCAAAGTGACCAAAGATCGCATGGCAGAAATTTACAAGGCGTTGGGAAATTATTTGCTGATTAATGGTACTTTGCCTTGTCCGGCGTCAATCATTGCAGTTAAGGCAAGTGACGCCACTTACGGTACTTCGGCTGGTGTTGCAGGAGCTTGTGCTTCTTCCGGAGATTGTAGCGCTACCGGAGTTTGTAATCCTGCTTCGGGAGCCACTAATCTAGTTTACGGAATGGTTCCCGTCAAAACTTTAGGACTTTCCAACGATATGGCGGAAGACGGTTTTGAAAATAAGATTGCTTACATCGTCGATAAAAATTTTACCGGTAGTAATTTTGGAACCACGGCTCTTGCTACAGGAACTATGACTGTTAATGAGATTCCGGGAAGTGCTACTCACACTAATACAGATGATGCAATTTTTGCGCTGGTAAGTCATGGTTCTAACAAGTCTGGTGCTTTCGCCAATAACTCAGCCACACAAAATACCAGATCAATTGATAGTTCGGAAATGAGTAACGACTTAGATGATTTAACCAGCCCAAACTTTGACAATATTCTAATTGCTGATGCCAAAAACAGTGACTTCTTTGACGACATAGTTTTTTTTAAAACCAGAAATTCTTTGGTGCTCGATTTTAATGCCTTTTCCACAATTTACTGCCAAGCAGGAACTCTGAGTTTGAATTATGGAGGTGCTGCCAGCTACACATTTCCTCAAGGTTCTTACGATCAAATAGTAACTTCTACTACAATCTGTCCGGCGGGATACCGAACTACCACTCAATATCCGACAAGAAGATGCGGTGCTTTTGGCGTGTGGCAATCTTTTGCAATCAATCCTTGTACTGCGTAAATGACAGCTCAAATCAAAAATTCATTGCATAAAAAAAGACCCAAGGCTTTTAGTCTTACCGAGCTTTCGGTGATAATTGTGGTAGCGTCTATAATTGCTGCCGGAGTTTTATCGGTGTCGGGAGGGAAGGTTGGTAATAATAAAGTAAAAGTTACTAATGATCGCATTAATGAAATTTACAAAGCCTTAGGAAGTTACGCGGTGGCAAATAAAAGAATGCCTTGTCCGGCGTCAATTACAGCGGTTAAATCGTCGGATAGTAATTATGGAGTTGAAGGAACTACGGCCGGAGATTGCACGGCAGGAACGGGAGTTTATGCCGGAGGTACGAACTTAGTTTATGGCATGGTTCCGATTAAAACCTTGGGTCTAAGAAGCAGTGTTGGTGAAGATGGGTTTGGTAATAAAATTGCTTATTTTGTCGATAAAAGTTTTACCGATAGCGCCACCTTCACTTCTACTAGCGGCAGCATTACTATTCAAAAATATACCGCTGGTGCGCTTTCAACAGTTGCAACTTCTCAAATGTTTGTTTTGGTTAGTTATGGTGCTAATCAAAGTAGTTCTTTCGGGTCGAACTCTGATGCACAAAATACTGTTACGGCTGATACTGATGAGATGTCCAATGACGCAACTACTTTTAATAACCTTGCAAAAACCGCTAGTTTCACCAATACACTTACGGCCTCTACAGAGCGCAGTACAGTGTTTGACGATATAATTTTTTACAAAAGTCGGGATAATTTATTGATGGATAATCAGGCTCTGACGATTACTCATCCTAATATTACTACGGGTTCTAATTTGAAGTGATACAACTCGCAGCCCACAGCCCGCAACCCGCTGGTCGAGCGG
>CANGQE010000039.1 GCA_947455845.1 Rickettsiales bacterium | reverse complement strand
CAGCACTAGAGAACAGTAGCTCTAGCCGCCATTAATAACAAGAAAATAATTCAGAAAAGTGAGGGGATTTTAGAGGGGATTTGGGGGTTGGGTTTGCGACAGTCTCCTAATACAAAATCGCATTAAAGCCAGCTCCGTCACTAGAGATTTCAACTATTCACTCCAATTGCCCTCCCTCTCTTTTTCACCCTGTCTTGACGTATGCGTAATGACCGCCAGACAAGCCAGAACTACCAATAAAGTGGTGATTGTTCGGTAATCGACAACTTGTGCAAAGGCGCTTCCGGTCAAGCTGTGCAAAACATGAATATTGTTTTCGGCTTTGATAAGAAAGAAGTTTCAGAAATGGCGCCGATGTTTCCTTAGACACTTCATAAAAATAGTTAAGTTTAGAGAAATTCACCACATTCCAAACCCACAAAACCCCGCACTATCGAAAAAAACGATTACCCACCTTGCAATTAAAAATTACCCCAATAGTTTGCCCCGCCTCTTAACCAGTTTAAGAGAAATTATGAAGAATGACCTACCGATAAAGAGGCAGACATTCTAATTTTTATGGAAGGGTGGCCGAGCGGTTTAAGGCAGCAGTCTTGAAAACTGCCGAACAGCAATGTTCCGTGAGTTCGAATCTCACCTCTTCCGCCACAAAAAAAGCCTCCGAAACGAAAGTTTCGGGGGCTTTTTTTGTGGCGGAAGAGGTGAGATTATCAGTTTATGAATTCACGAATGAGTTCGACAATTTTTTTATTCTTTCTTAGCAAGCGTAGCGACGCTTAGAAAGAGTTAAAAATTGCAAGCGCGAATGCGCGCCATCTCACCTCTTCCGCCATAAAAAAAGCCTCCGAAACGAAAGTTTCGGGGGCTTTTTTTGTTTAAAATTTAATGTCTGATGTTGGAATTTAGCACCTTTTCTTTTTAAAGAATACTTGATCGGATCAATGCTTCTAGCAAAGATCCTTAGCCAACCTAATCCAAAACACCATTGCAGAACTTATTTCATCATCAAACTCAAAAATAATATTTTACCAAACTGAAGACGGCAGCACTAATATTGAAACTCGCTTAGAAGATGAAACGGTTTGGATGACTCAAACTCAACTTGAAGAATTATTTCAGAAGTCAAAATCTGACCCCTTATTTTTAATTGGTATACTATCCCCAGTTTTCCAAAACAGTTCAACAATTTGGTTTAAATTTGTTAGAATTGTTCCGATAAATATTTTGCCGCTGCTGATTAAATAGTGCAGTTATGCTTTGATTTTTGGCTGCAAATTTGAAAGGCCGCCATCAACGCCAATTACTTGTCCGGTAATAAAATTAGCCTTGTTACTTAATAAAAATTCAACCATTGCTGCAACATCCGAGGCTTTGCCAATTCTACCTAAAGCATGCATTGCATTAGAAGCTTTGAGAGCATTTTCATTAGTTGTAATTTTTTGCGTAAGTTTGGTTTCAATTAATCCGGGGGACACAACATTAAAGCGAATATTTTGGTTGGCGTAAGTTGCTGCTGCCGATTTTGCCAAAGCAATAACTCCGCCCTTTGCTGCTGCGATAGCCTCGTGATTACTAATGCCTTGCATTGCCGCGGCTGATGCAATTAGCACTACTGAGCCACCATTTTTTAAACTTTTTGCCGCCGATCTAACGGTTGAAAATGCTGTTGTAAGATTGGCCTCAATAGTTTTTTGATATTCTTCAAAACTAGTTAGATGAGCAGGCTTTAAAATTACCGAACCAGCAAAATTTACTACACCATCAAGCGTTCCAAGTGTTGCGGTTGCATGCTCAAAAACATTTTGAGTTGCGGTAAAATCAGCTGCGTTTAATACCGCACCTTCGCAATTTAGTTGGGTTTTTAATTGATCGAGCTTTTCTGAATTTTGTGCGGTGATGAAAATATTTTTACCAGCAGAAGCTAAATTTTGTGCGGTTAAAAATCCGATGTCGCTTGAGGCTGAGATGATTAGATAGTTTTGCATTTGTTTTTGGTTTTTAAGATTTGTTGAAAGATTTATCTTGCAAGGGTCAGGTTGATTATATGACTTAAGAATTTTGGATTTTTATATGTCATATAATCAACCTGACTTAATTTTTTAGCATAGATTGCTTCGTTCCTCGCCATGACAAATTAGATTAGAAAAGTAAAAGGTGTCAAATCCAGAAACTAATCAATTCAGAGCCACTAGAGCAGAATCAACCTACCCCGTCGTCATTAAAAGATCCCCCACCCAGTCTCATCTCTAAATCACGGGCTTAAGTAAGATTTGCAGAAACTAAGGATAATACTACTAGCTACTATCCAACCACTGGTGAAGAATGGCTACCAGCGATTTTTCACCCAATAATGTCTTACTCGAGTTATCTTTGTAAGTTTAACAATCCAACTAACTGATTTTATGAAAAACAAGCTAACTGATGCGATAAAAAGCGCTGAAGATATTGGAGCGGAAGAATTATTATTGGCCAAGATCAAAGAGTTAGTTTTAGAAAACCCTGAGGTAAAAAACATAAAACCTAGTCAGGAATATTTAGATAAAGTTGAGAAATATTTTGCTGATAACCAGCTTGACCTAAGTGGAAATCTGGGGTTAAAAGCTCTTGAAATTGCAGTTAAAGAAGATTGTTTTGAAGTAACCAAAGCGCTTCTTAATAAAGGCGTAGCGAATGCTGTAGAAATGGATAAGACTACTCAAAAATCTCTTCTTAATCTTTTTGGCTTTGCTTTTTGTAAGCATTCAGAGGCAAAAGATGAAGTTAAGAAATCTTTTCCCAATAAACCATACAGGGTTCCATTCAACTTAGTTAGCTCTATTCTGGAGATAAAGTTAGAAAAAATATTTACAGAACAGCAGCTGGATGATGCAGTATCAGGTGAATATGCAATCACAACTTCCTGCGTTCCCAATACTGCCGCACAAGATGTGACAGAGACTTTGATTCCACCATCAGTTTCTAACAACTCTTTAGCATCATCTGAAGCAACAACCGTTGAAACAACTTTCTCAGAAAGTACGACGTCATTTATCACAACATCTGGGTCTGCAACTCCTTTGATACCAAAAGTGAAAGAGCAAAAAAAGTAATCTTTCACATCCTTTTAAAAAGAGAAAGTGGTCAAGTCCCAACACGACACTAAGAAAATCAGTGTCGAGTATCGGTATTTGACCCCTTTATTCTTTTTTGACCCCTTTATTCTTTGACCCCTTTATTCAAGCTAATTTTGGGCCAAGCTACTTTTTCTAACTTAATCTATTAACTTTGAAAAAGAGCCAAACTACTTTTCTAATCTAACCTCTTAAAAAAATAAAATTATGACGCATCAAGTTAATAAATATTATAATTATGACAGTTTAAGTTTTGCTCAAAAAGCAACTGAGCAAGATGTTTTGCAGGGTAAAAGTTTAAGCGATAAACACATAGAAAATTTATGCAGCGGTTATCTTACAAACGCTATTTATGCCAATATCGTTGAGGGTAATAAAAATTATGAACAAGCTAGAGAAGAATCTGCTAAAATTGCTGGTAAAGTTGTTATAAAGCACGGTGAAGAAATTAAGGAACAGCTTAGTAAAAATGATAGGGCTGGGTTAGAGGCGCAAAATTTAGGAACATCACCAAGCAGCGATCACAAGCAAGCTCCAAGCAATCAGGATCAGCCTAATACTTCCGAAGATATTACCAAAATTTCCGGTGGATCTATGGCAAAAATTATTACAAAAATTGCCGAAATTATAGCTTCTCTGCCACCCCAAGAACAAGATTCTGCAGCTCAAAACTTTAGTGCTATGTTTTCAGTTTTAGGAATATCTTTTGATACTAAAATAGATCAAACCATGCAAACACTAGCCCCGAATCCGGTTGTAGTTGCTAGCATAAAAAATACTTTGGAAGGTACAGAGGGCGGCAAGGTCTTTGATAAATTGATTGAGACCCATCTGGACGATAATCAAAAAGAAGCAGTCGATAAAGTTTCAAAAGAAGATTTGGAAGCGTACAAAGAAGAAAAAACACAGCAGCAAAAAAAACAAACCAGTTTGTATTTATCGTAGAAAAGTAAAAAATAGAAAAAGGGGCTGGCTACTTTTAGAAAAAGAAAAAAAGTAGCTTGGCCCCTTTTTTATTACCCACGAGTACGTGACAAGATGGATTGCTTCGTTCCTCGCAATGACGATGTGTAGATACTTCGAATAAACTATAATTCGTCATTACGAGGAACGAAGCAATCCATGCTGGTAACGAACTCGGTTTTATAAAAAAAATAACGAGAGAAAATATTAAAAAGGGTCAGTTTTATCAGTGCTATTAAACCAAAAACCACTTCCCCTCCAAAAACTAAATCTTGCGAATATTCTCAAATTACAAATGACAAAAAAATCACAACAAAACACCATTCCTAAATTTATTTGGTCGGTGATTAAGCCTTATAAATGGTGGTATTTTTTAATGTTGCAGGCACCGATTGTTAATTCTTTTTACAAAGTTTTTAGCATCATGGCGATCAAATTAGTGGTCGATGCTTTTACGGCTGTTGCGGTGCCGCAATATTCAGATTTTGTCTATCCAGTCATGTTGTTTGTTGGCGCGATTGTGGCCATGGAACTGGGTTGGAGATTAAGTCACTTCGCTTGGATGAAATCTCAGCCGTTTGTAAGAGCCAATATTGCCGCAAACTCTTACGATTATATTCAAAACCATTCTCATAATTTTTTCCAAGATACTCACAGCGGATCAATCGTAAGTAAGGTTAAAGGCATATTGGCGGGATATAATAATTTGTGGTTTGGAGTTCATCACCGGCTTGCAGTGCCCATTCTGGAAATATTGGTGACGATAATTGCGCTGGCATTCATCAACCTGCAATTGTTCATTTTCATGACTCTGTGGTGCTGCATATTTTTTCCGATAATGCTGCGCATGTCTCTCAATGTCAGTAAATTCGCCACTGAAACAACGGACTCTCAACATAAGGCAATAGGGTTTATTGCTGATAATATTACCAATATTTTTTCATTATTTTCTTTCGCCTCGCGCAATCGTGAATTGAATAAAATAAAGGATTTTTTGAAGAACGACACCGCAAAAAAAGATTATGCTTGGATCAGATATGAATTAAAAATGGCCTTCGTAGGAATAGCTTTTTATGCCACCATGTTGGTTTCGTTATTTATCTTCATGATTCATCTGCGTCGCATTGCCGTAATCACGACGGGAGATTTTGTCTTTGTAATGACGGTGACTTTTTTCGTGGTGGATAACATCTGGAAACTGGTGAGCGAAGTTGGTGATTTCGTGGGCAAAATGGGTGATTTTAAATCTTCATTTTCAATTCTCCAAACCCCACAAAACCTTGTCGATAAAGAAGATACCACAGATCTGCAAGTGACCCAAGGTGAAATAATTTTTCGAGATATTTCTTTTGAATATAGCGCAGGTGAACAAATTTTTAGCCACTTAAATATCCGCATTAAAGCCGGCGAAAAAATTGGTTTGGTGGGATATTCCGGTGCCGGAAAATCAACTTTGGTTTCGCTGCTGCTGAAAAATTTTAAAGCAACTAGCGGCGATATTCTGATCGACAATCAAAGTATTTACGACATTAACTCTGATTCTCTGCGCCTGCAAATTGCCCTGATTCCGCAAGACACTTTACTTTTTCACCGCTCCATCGGTGAAAATATTGGTTATTCCAAAGAAAATGCTTCCCTGCAAGAAATTGAAAATGCCGCCAGAAAAGCGCATATTCACGACTTCATCACCACCCTGCCCCATGGTTATGAAACTTTAGTTGGAGAGCGTGGCATCAAGTTAAGCGGCGGTCAACGCCAACGCGTTGCCATCGCCCGAGCAATTCTAAAAGATGCGCCGATTTTAATTTTGGACGAAGCAACCTCCAGCCTCGATTCCCACACCGAAAATTACATTCAAGAAAGTCTAAATTTGCTAATCGAAGACAAATCCAAAACTGTTCTAGCCATTGCTCACAGGCTTTCAACCCTGAAACACATGGACAGAATTATTGTTTTAGAAAAAGGAAAAATTATTGAAAACGGAACTCACGAAGAATTGCTAAAAAACCAAGGCTACTATCAGAGCATGTGGACCATGCAGGCGGGAGGTTTTTTGCCTAGTGATTCGAGTAAAACCATTTAACTCCTTTTTTCTTTTGTACGAATTTTTTGAAAATATGACCAAAATCTGTGAATCTTACAATAAAATCGGGGAATGGTTTGATCAGAGTCGGTCTAAGAATTTGATCGAAAAAGAATATTTGGATTTGATTGTGCGGGAAATTCCTGAGGGCTCTTTAATCCTTGATTTAGGCTGTGGTTCAGGAGATCCGATTGCTAAATTTTTTATTGAAAAAGGCTGTGATTTAACCGGCGTTGATGGCAGCAAAAAGATGATGGATCTGTTTCAAAAAAATTTTCCTTCGACAAAATTTCCCAACGTAAATTTTATTTTCGCCGATATGAGAAAAATAAAATTGTCCCAAAAATTTGATGTAATTATCGCTTGGGATAGTTTTTTTCATTTAATGCCAGATGATCAAAGAAAGATGTTTGCGATTTTTGCATCTTATATCAAACCGCGCGGAATGCTCCTTTTCACTAGTGGTGGGCCGGAAGAGGAAGAAATTTGGAGCAATAATAACGGAGAAAATCTTTATCACGCATCACTTTCAAAAAAAGAATATCAGGAATTATTGGAGCAATTCGGATTTGAAGTAGTTAACTATAAAGAGAAAGATCCTGATTGTCAGGAGCATACGGTGTGGGTGGGAAGAAAAAAATAATGTCTAATGTCGAGATTTGACACCTTTTGACTTAGCAGCAAGCTTGACCACTCTTTCTCGAGCTTTGTTGTAAAGCTTTGAGTCAGTGGGGAATTCGATGTTCTTTGGCATCACGGTGGTGTCGACGATCACTTTTTTCAAATCCTTCACCTTTACCACTTCTGATTTGACGGCTACGGAAATGGTTAGTGAGAGAATTTTTTCCATTCGATTGGCTCCAATCCTATTTCTGAAGCGAGTGAGAGAAGATGGATCAATCGGAAAGTTCCATTGCAGGAAGTCGTAGCCACAGAAGAACTGCCAGTAAGGATTTTACTCACAAATTATTTCTTTTTTGAGTGAGTTGCAATTGCTGAAGCAATTGTCTACCCAACCACGCACAACTTGCTCATCGGAAAGATTGTGCAAATGTTGCAGCAAAAGAATTCCAATCATCAAGCGGATTGGCTTTGGAGGCTGACCGCCAACGTTGCGCACGGACTGGTAAAGATCGGCAAACTCAACTTCCAAACTATCCCAAGGAATCAGGCGGGATAAAATCATCATCTCATGTTTGGGATTGAGTTCATTGCTCAATCTTCCTCTAAAAATATCTTCCTGACGATTGTCGATTTTAGTTGGCTGCATGGATTTCTATCAATTTTTACTGAATTTATTTGCCAGAAAACGAAGGGTGACCCCGCGATTTCTGGCAAATAAAGATAGTTAAAAAGTCTTGTGGAAGCAAGTGGAATATGGGGTGGGGAGGTATTTCAGGATGGACTATTTAGCAACACCGCTTCGTCTTGCAACCCGCTGGTCGAGCGCAAGTCGAGACCTACCAGAAGTTAACGCTCAATGCTTTAAACAAGGAGCGTTAACTTCTGGTAGGTCTCGACTTGCGGGTTGTGGGCATAGTTTTTACAGATCGTGATTATGGGTCAATGGTATAACGCTTACTGCAGAAGCTGATTCAACAGCTTCTTGAGGCGCTTTATCTTCGGAAGCCATTCGAGTATTTTCATTTTGTTGCTTACTAACTTCAGCTCTTCTTCTACTCTCTGCAAGCTTTGCATCAAATAAGGCCTTCTTTTGCGCAGCAGCTTCACTGCTTCTTAGAGTAGTTCTGTCGTCTTGAGAAGACATCTCAAGATTTTCCATCTTTTGCCTAGAATCCAAATCAATATTTGAAATATGATCGAAGAATTTTTTTAAATATTTAGTATTAAAAATTTCCACTTCTTCAGGAAGTCGGTTTGATAATTCTCCAACAATTACTGAGGTTGCAGATGAAGCTGCGTCTTCTTCCGACCTATCCATTAAAATTTGTCTGAGATCTTTCATGCCTTTTTCTACCTGAAGAGTTCGATCTGATTCTGATAAATTGGAATCAGTCGAGTTCCTATAGTTTTCAGCTGCGAAATTTATAATAAAGTTAAAAGGATTTCTAACCATTTCCTCGTTTTTATAAAATTCTTCAATCAATACTTTGATCAGACCATTTGGGGATATTAAGTGATTGTTAATGTGTGAATTTTCAAGAGGATCGGTTCCAGTCCTACTCCCTCCAAGATGATCGCTATTGCCGTCATTTAAAATTGGGGTACTAAATCTTTCGACAAAAACCGAATAAAGAATTTGATCAATGTTATCTTTAATTAAGGTTTGGTAAAGTGCGACCTTGGCTTGTGTGGCAATATTGGCTACGCAACCATCTCCTAAACTTCCGATTGTTCCAGAAAATTTATCTAAGCCATTTTCTTGCTGAAAGAGGAAAGCTAACTCATTACGATTTTCAAAAAAGAAGTCGTAAAGTTTTGCTTGATTGTCTGGTTTTATTGCGTGCACGATTTCTCCGGTACGCGAATCTATTGAATCTTCAAGGCGTAGAATTTTTTTGAAAAAATCAGCCACTTCTAATTTCGATGAATCATCTTTCTGTTTGGATAGTAGATTTCGAAATTGATCTGTGATTTGTGAAAGTTCGGTAAAGGCTGGATTTTCAGAATCTTTGCTTTCAATCAGATTCGACAGATCTTCTTCCTTTGATTCTTCTAGAGTTCTTAAAATTTCTGATTTTCCAAAGTGATATTTGGCAATTTCTTCATGAAGTGATTGGGCTTGAGGAGCTGGTGGAATACTAATTGACTCCACTGCTACGTTAGATGGGGGAGGAGGAGGTAGTAACCTCATTTCACCTTGAGCACCACTCTCTTGCCAAATCATTTCTCCATTTGCACCCTCTCCAAGTAAAAGAGGTGCTGCGGCAACCAATTGTGGAATTGGGGAAAT
>CANGQE010000038.1 GCA_947455845.1 Rickettsiales bacterium | reverse complement strand
CGGGGCCCACCTCGTCACGAACTAATAAACCTTAGAAAGAAGTAGCAAGCCACACCGGAAGAGAGGAGTCTTTTTTAGGCTGAACGCTAATCAAGGAAGTTTGGGGGGTTGTATGACCTTGTGAGTAAGCGTCGCGATATTGAGTTAGTCGTTGATCCATGCGGCGGGTTTTGCCGGTTAAATCTGCAGAATCGCTGCTTACAACATCAATATCTTCCTGATCGAAATAAAGCTGAACGTAATTGTAAGTTGTGCTATCGCCCATGCTAGGTAGGTGCTTTTCTTTGAAATTAAACTCTTTCACCACTTTTTCACCTTTGGAATTATTCCACGAAATATTGACGGTGCCAAAAAAATCGGCATCTTTTTTGGTATAAAAAGATTGGCTTCGACTATCACCCGGAGTCAATATCGGCAAAGTTAATTCATTGTTTCCGGCCCAGTTGCATCTGATCTTAGTGATTTGAGCTGGGCTAGCGTTACTAAAATAAATGACGGGACTTTCCTTTTTGGGACCGCCACAAGAAACCAAAAGTAAGCTCGCTAAAAGTAAAAAGATTTTGGACATGATAGCGTTAGATTTTTTTTGCTTGAAATAGCTCGCGCGTTTTAATTGCCTTGGCAAAGCGAGAAAAGGCAAAGAGATAGCTGTAAACTAGACCATTAAAACCGTAAATGAAATAGCGGCGTGCAAAATAGGCTTTGGCGAAAGCAAAAGTTGGGATAAAAAAAACTTTTAAAGCGGAAGGGCATTTTCCTTTGCCGAAACTATCTTGCGCCTGCATTTGCGAGTAAGAGTTAATCTTCTCAATCCAATGTGACAAAGAGCGGAAAGATTGGTGGTAAATAATATTTTGTAGTTGGCCGATTTTTTCAGGATTATTTTTTCTCAACTCAACGGAATCGTGAACAGTGCTGTTTTTGAAGCCGGCAAAGTCTTTATTGTAGAGACGGAGTTGATTGTAGTAATAAGCGAATTTTTTTGGTTTTTTTTCGAAGCGAAATTTATTAACGATTTTAACGCGAAAGCCCCAGAAATTTTCGGGAGTCTTTTTGGAAAATATTTTTTTGATTTCCTCTGCCAATTCCGGAGAAACTTCTTCATCAGCATCAATGTTTAAGATCCATTTATTGCGGCATTGTTTTTCACCAAAAATTTTCTGCAAACCATAGCCTTGCCACTTATTAAACATCACCTTAGCACCTAGGCGCATAGCTATTTCACAGGTATTATCCTCACTGCCAGAATCAATTACTAAAATTTCATCAGCAATTTCTTTGACGGCATTAATTATTTCAGAAATGCGGTCAGCTTCATTTTGAGTAATTATGAAAACTGAGATTTTTGTTCCCAAAAAATTTTTCATGAGGAAGTTTTTGTAAATTTGATTGATTTATTTGGTGCAAAAAAATATTTCTATTTATATTCAATTTTGCCCTCCTCACAGTCAATTAATCTTTCATAATATTATGACCAAAAAATCTAAAAAGCGTACCATTATCGCTATTGCGGCGCTTGTTCTAATTGGATTTGGAGTAGTTGTCGTCAATAACTACAAAACCAAAACTTCCCTCAAATATGATGCGCAAAATGCCGCAGATATTAAGCCTGAACAAAATTCGCAAGATGCTGTTAATGCGGCCGTGAATTCTGAAGCTGCTTTGGCAGAGACTCGTAAAAATAGTGAAATTCTAAAAATATCATCAGCTGATTACGTTCTCGGCGATAGAAATGCACCGGTAGTAATGATTGAATATGCTTCAATTTCTTGCCCACACTGCGCTTCTTTCACTCGTGAAGCTTTCGAAAAATTAAAGACCGAATATATCGATGTTGGTAAGGTACAATTTGTTTTCAGAAGCTTTCCGCTAAATCAGGCTGCTCTAACAGCAGCAATGTTTGCTGAATGCCAAGCTCAAGATAATAAAGCAGAATTGCCAAAGAGATACCACGATACCTTAAAAGCATTATTCAAGACTCAAGATTCATGGGCATTTGATGAAAAATATGCGGCCAAGTTAGAGTCAATCGCTAAGCTTGATGGCATGAGTGCTGAAAGGTTTAATAATTGTATTAGCGATAAAAAGTTACAGGAAAGAATGCTGACCGAAAGAATGGAAGTTGCTAAAGTTCTGCAACTCAGATCAACGCCATCTTTCTTCGTAAATGGCGAAATTTCTGAAGGTTACATTGACTACATGACGATCAAAAAACTAATTGAAAAAAAATTATCTGAACTAGAAAGAAGCTAGTAAGTTAAGTCTCACCTTGCATTTATCGTCGCGAAAGCGGGAATGTTAAGGTGAGGCTGGTCCCCATCGACGCGACACAATTTTAATTTCAATATCGTGACTGCAAAAATACTAATCAAAGATCTCACAAAAAATTTCGGTACAAAAAGCGTTTTGGCGGGAGTTAATCTGCAGGCCAATAAAGGTGAATCAGTTGTAATTTTGGGTGGCTCCGGAAGTGGAAAATCAGTTTTGATTAAAACCATCGCTTCTCTAATTCATGCCACATCAGGTAGTATCAAAATTGATGGTGAAGAGGTCGCAAATGTTAACGACAAGAAGCGCGATAGCTTAATGGAAAAATTCGGATTTTTATTCCAAGGCGGAGCTTTATTTGACTCATTGCCAATCTGGGAAAATGTTGCTTTCAGACTTTTGCACCAAAAAAAAATAGCCAAAGATGAGGCGCGAGAAATTGCCTTACAAAAACTTCAAGCCGTTGGCTTAAGCTCTAAAGTGGCAGATCTCTATCCTTCCGAACTTTCAGGTGGTATGCAAAAACGGGCATCATTGGCGCGGGCAATTGCGTCTAATCCTGAAATTATTTTTTTCGATGAGCCGACGACGGGTCTTGATCCGATTATGGCAGATGTGATTAATGATTTAATTATTTCTAATTCTAAGCAATTGGGTGCTACTACAATTACCATTACCCATGACATGACCTCGGCACGCAAGATTGCTGATAAAATTGCTATGCTTTACGAGGGGAAAATCATCTGGTTTGGTGATGTTAAAGACATGTATTCATCAGGTAATGTTTATCTTGATCAATTTATTCATGGTCGTGCTGAAGGGCCGATAAATTTCTTAGCAACTTAAAATAATGAGAAAATCTTTGCGCCAAATGAAGGGAGTATCACTAACTTCATTTGGAGCAAGCGCCTTTTCTTTAGTCGAAATCTCCATTGTTGTTCTCATCATTAGCGTTATGATGGTAGGGATGCTCAAAGCTAACAGCCTGATCCAAAAATCTCTTTTACAATCCGCGCAAGCCTTAACTAGGAAATCTCCCGTCATAGATATATCAAGCCTATTAGTATGGTACGAAACTTCCCTGCCGGATAGTTTTGTTGCGGCTGAGGCGGCGGATGGAACTGCGATTAGCACTTGGTACGACAGTAATCCAAATGCAGTTGTGAAAAATAATGCCATTCAAGCGGTAGCGGCTAATCAACCGCTATTTTATGAAAATGTTTTTAATTATGGAATTCCTGCAATCAGGTTTGATGGATCAAATGACTATCTGACCTTTGATGGTGAGGCATTAGCTAATACTTCTTACACAATTTTTGCAGTTGAGCAAAGAAAGAGTGGCGGTAACAATAATTATTTTATGGGTGGAACCAGCACTGCTGTTAACGCTAATTTAATTCTTGGTTATTTTTCTAACTCAGAAGTAAGGCAAAGTCATTACACGGATCAGCTAATCTATGCTAGCATTCCTAGCTATGTAAGTCCGACTCCGCGAATTCATACTTTTGTTTTTAATAATTTGGGTGGCACTAGTGCTAGTGGTAAGAGATATTGGTTAAATGGCAGTGGCACTTCTTCTGCCACCAATGCTTCAGATGATGTGCAAATAAACCCCATTACTTCTTACGTAGGTTCAGGAATTGGCCGAGCTTTTTCTCATTATTTTAATGGCGATATTGCGGAAATTATTATTTTTTCACGCAATTTGACGGTTCAAGAAAGATGGGGTATCGAGTCTTATTTGAGTAAAAAATACAGCATCAAAGTTGCACAATAAAAGAGGAATTTATGTTTCATATCCGATCAAAAGATGATTATGACCAGCAATATCAAGCTTCAATTGCTGATCCCAAAAATTTTTGGAATGACATTGCCACCAATTTTTTTTGGTTTGAAAAATGGCAAGAAGTGATGAATTGTGATTTGGTGCAAGCTCGCATTGAATGGTTTAAAGATGGCACAACTAATCTGGCCTATAATTGCCTAGATCGTCATTTGGCAAGGTTTGGTGACAGAGATGCAATTATTTGGGAAGCTAATGACCCCTCAGAGCCAAATCAAAAATTAACTTACAAGGAACTGCACGAGCAAACCTGCCAATTTGCTAATTTATTGATGGCGCGCGGTGTTAAAAAAGGTGATCGAGTTGCTATTTACATGCCGATGATTCCACAAGCTGTGGTGGCGATGCTGGCTTGTGCCAGAATCGGCGCGGTTCACTCGGTTATTTTTGCCGGATTCTCGGCGAAAGCTTTGGCGAGTCGCATGCAAGATTGTGGGGCGAAAATTTTGATTACGGCGGATTGGTTGTTTCGCGGGGATAAGAAGATTAAGCTAATAGCAATTGCGAAAGAGGCACTGGCAGAATGTGAATTGGTTAAGGATGTAATAGTTTATGATCGTTCGGATAGACCCCGTAGCGCTTCTATCCCAACAGTCGCGACAGGATCTAATTGTAAGATCTCAATTTGGCAGGATGAAGTGCAAAACTTCCCAATCACTCACCAAGCTGAAATTCTTAACTCCGAGGATCCGCTTTTTATTCTTTACACATCAGGCTCTACCGGTAAACCAAAAGGCATTTTACATACCCTAGGTGGGTACATGGTTTACGCCGGATATTCCTTTCAAAATGTTTTTCAATATCAGCAGGGAGATATTCATTTTTGTAGCGCCGATATTGGCTGGATTACGGGTCATTCTTATTTAGTTTACGGCCCGTTACTAAACGGTGCGACGGTTTTAATGTTTGAAGGAATCCCAACTCACCCAACGCCGGCACGATTTTGGGAAGTTATTGAAAAACACCAAGTAAATATTTTTTATACCGCTCCAACCGCAATTCGTGCCTTAATGCAAAAAGGTGATGAGTTCGTTGAAGGTCATGATTTATCGTCTTTGAAAACTTTGGGAACTGTAGGTGAGCCCATTAATGAAGAGGCGTGGCAGTGGTATTTTGAAAAAGTTGGCAATAAAAAATGTCCGATTGCGGATACTTGGTGGCAAACTGAAACGGGTGGAATTTTAATTTCATCTTTGGCGGGTGTTACTGAAAGTAAGCCAGCACATGCCGGATTGCCACTTCCCGGAATTGTGCCAATTTTATTTGACGATTTCGGCAAAGAAATTTTAGAGAATAATAAAATTGGCAATCTGTGTTTTAAACAGCCTTGGCCTAGCATGGCACGCGGTGTTTGGGGTGATGATGAAAAGTTTTTTAAAACTTATTACGAGCAATTTCCTAATTATTATTTTGCCGGAGATGGAGCCCTTCGTGATGAAGATGGTCTTTATCGTATCATTGGTCGCACTGATGACGTGATTAAAGTTTCGGGACATCGTCTGGGAACGGCTGAAATTGAAAATGCTATTAACTCGCATGAGAAAGTTGCAGAGTCGGCGGTGATCGGTGTTCCTCACGAAATTAAGGGGGAAGCAATTTGTGCTTTTGTGATTTTGAAGTCAGAAAAAGTTCAGGATGGTGAAGTGGGGTTAAATCTAATCCAAGAGTTAACTTTAATTATCCAAAAAGAAATCGGATCAATTGCCAAGCCGGATAAGATTCACATTGTGCCCGACTTACCCAAAACCCGTTCCGGCAAAATCATGCGGCGCATTTTGAAAAAAATTATTGCCAATGAGGAAGATCTTGGTGACACTTCAACTCTGGTCAATCCTGACATCATTAACTATCTGAAAAATCTAGAATAACATGCAACTGACTTTGATGCGCGCCAAAATTCACCGCGCAACCGTGACTATGGCCGATCTACATTATGAAGGTTCAATCTCAATTGATACTGACTTGCTTGATGCATCAGGAATTTTACTTCACGAAAAAGTTGATGTGTTAAATATTAATAACGGTCAGCGTTTTACAACTTATGTAATCGCTGCTGAAGCTGGTTCGGGTGCAATTCAAGTTAATGGTGCGGCAGCACGTTTGGTGCAAGTGGGCGATCCTGTTATTATTATTTGTTACGCTTCAATGAGTGAAGAAGAAGCGAGAAAGTTTCAGCCAAAAGTAGTTTTGGTGGATGGAAATAATCGGGTTAAGTAGAAAAATTTTGCTGCGTGACAAGAATTTTAGTTTTCTCCCACCGAGCTACTTGCATTTAAAAAAAGCGCCGCTAGGTTGCGCCACCTCTTTGGATGGCCTTCAAAAAAACATCCCAAATATCTCAAAAAAATTTCAGGTGAAATTATGAAAAGAACATGGCAGCCAAGCAAATTGGTGCGTAAAAGAAGACATGGTTTTAGATCAAGAATGGCAACGGTTGGCGGACGTAAAGTTTTAGCACGTCGTCGTTTAAAAGGCCGTGCATCTTTGACAGTTTAGTTTAAGTTAAGGGGCGGCTTAAGTCGCCCTTTGGACACTCTAACACTGCTTTCAAAATCTCAGATGTCGTTGAAAATCCTCCCAGTTAGAAAATCCGCAGAGTTTCAAACAATCAGCAAAAAAGGTCAGAAGTTTTATTCTAAAACCGTTCTCTTGCTTTGCTTTCCTACGCCAAAATTTTATTTTCAAAATTTAGATACCGGTAAAAACGCTGCAGATTTTTGTCGCGTTGGTTACACGGTGAGCAAAACTGTTGGCAATGCAGTAACTCGCAATCGTGGTAAAAGAAGGTTGCGTGAAGCCTTTCGTAAACTAGCTTTGATACATGCTAAAAATCATTACGATTATGTTTTGATCGCCAGAAAAGAAATTGCCGAGGCTGATTTTGGCAAAATTTCTAGTGATTTGAAATTTTGCTTAAAAAGAATTCACGACAGTTCTAAGACAGTAAGTTCTGGCAAGCCAAAATCAGCGAATTAAATTTCTAATTTACCGCGTTGACTGGACCCCGTCGTGAAGAGGGGGACCAGTCAACGCGGTAAGAACTAATCAATTATTGGCAATATATACAACGCTATTACTCGGGCATGAAAACAGAAAAAGAATTAGAACAAGTGGAAGTCCTCCCCAAAAAATCAAAAATTCCTTACTTTTTTTTCGTTTTTTTTGGCGTAATTTTTGCGGTTAATTTTTTCTACATTTACATCTCTCAGAAGACTTGGCGCGGTGTGGTGACTAAAGACTCTTACCAAAAGGGATTGAACTACAATGACACTCTTAAGCAAGTTGCAGATCAAAAAAATTTAGGCTGGAAAGTTAATATTTCTTATCAGCCCCAAGGTAGTGGGGGTCATATTGTAGTTGGTTTGCTTGATACTAAATCTATTCAAATCAAGGATGCTAAAGTTCACGCTAATTTTAAGCGTCCAACTCAAGATGGGTTTGATTTTGCTCAAGAAATTCCCTTCCAAAACGGTTCCTATCAAGCAGATATTGCCTTTCCTTTAAAGGGCCAATGGGATGCTGAAATCACTATTACAAAGGGTGAAGACTCCTTCGTAGAAGTTAAAAGATATGTTATTCAATGATAAAGCCGTGCCTTCATTGCGGGGAAAGTGTTAAAAAAATCGAGGAAGATTTTTGCTGTTTAGGATGTGAAGCTGCTTACAAAATTATCAATAAGTTTGGTTTTGAAAATTATTACAAATTGCGGGAGATAGATCCAGCGGTCAGAAAAATTAAGCCTGAAATTGAGGAAGAAATTGATATTTCAGAATTTATTTTTGATCACGGTGAGGATGTTTTTTCGGTGTCGTTGATGGTGCAAGGTTTGCATTGTGCTGCCTGTGTTTGGTTGATTGAAAACATTCTGAAAAAGCATAAAGATGTTGTTGTTGCTCGCATTAACCTCTCCAAAAAAACCTTATTTCTGAAATGGCAGGGTGACAAAAAAACCGGCAATGAATTGGCGCATTTGATTAGCGAAATCGGTTACAAATTACTGCCTTTTGACGAAGAAGTTTTTAACACGATGGAAAAAAAATATAGTGATTCGATTCTGCGAGCTCTTGCAGTTGCAGGTTTTGGTGTTGGTAATGTAATGCTCTTCTCCTTTTCTTTGTGGTTTTCTGATGTGCTTGATATGGGTGAAGCGATGAGAAACTTGTTTCATTTTTTCTCTTCTCTAATCGCGCTTCCCGTCATTATTTATTCAGCGCGTCCATTCTTTTTATCTGCTGCAAAGTCAATAAAATCAGGCTATCCCAATATGGATCTGGCAATTTCAATTGCCATTTTTCTGGCTTGCATGGTTAGTCTTCTAGAAACTTTCCGTAGCGCTGAGCATGTTTATTTTGACTCTGCGGTGATGCTGATTTTCTTTTTGTTAATTGGTCGTTATCTCGATTTAAAGGCGCGCAAAAAAGCCTTCGCTATTGCTTCAGAATTTACAATGTTGGCTGCCAGTTTTGGTCGTATTGAAGAAGATGCAAAAATCAAAATCCTACCCAGCAAGCAGTTGCAAAAAGATATGATTTTGATCGTGGCAGCGGGCGAAAAAATTGCCGCTGATGGGGTGGTGTTGGAAGGCGAGAGTGAAATTGACACCTCTTTGATTACTGGTGAAACTTTGGCAAAAAAAATTATTCAAGGCCGAGAAGTCTTTGCCGGCATGATTAATCTGACGGCGCCGCTTAAAATTAAAATTACCAAATCAACCCAAAATAGTTTATTATCTGAGATAATTCGTCTGACTGAAGAAGTAGAAAGTAAAAAAAATCACTACATTAGAATTGCTGATCAGCTTTCAAAATTTTACACGCCGGC
The DNA here is from genome assembly GCA_947455845.1 of Rickettsiales bacterium. Lineage (GTDB taxonomy): Bacteria > Pseudomonadota > Alphaproteobacteria > Rickettsiales > UBA1997 > UBA2645. The sequence continues at coordinate 262 of CANGQE010000038.1, read as the reverse complement.
AGTGCATTTATTGGCGTTTTTAACCTTTTTAATGTGGCAGTTTTTCTTTAAGTCGGGCTGGGAAGTTGCTTTGATGAATGCGACAGCAGTTTTAATTATAACTTGTCCATGCGCTCTGGCATTGGCTGTGCCAATTGTGCAAACCATTGCGATTTCTAACTTTATTAGAAAGGGAATTTTGGTGAAGTCGGGAGAGGCTTTGGAAAAACTGTATAAAACCGATATTGTGGTTTTTGATAAGACGGGAAGCTTGACGATTGGG
>CANGQE010000037.1 GCA_947455845.1 Rickettsiales bacterium | reverse complement strand
TCAAGGCACTAGCAAAAGACATGGTACTGTTGCCGACTTCACGTTGGTTGATTAGAGATTTTTTATTTTTGTGAACAAATTCAACCGGATCTTCAATGGTTAAAATATGGTGGGAAAAGTTGCTATTAATGTGATCAATCAAAGCTGCAAGAGTTGTTGATTTACCACTTCCGGTTGGACCAACCACTAAAATTAAACCTTTTTTAGCATGAGCTAATCCATGAATTATTTCTGGCGCATGAAGCGCAGCAAGACTTTTTATTTCAGTTGGAATTTCACGAAACACCGCTGCTGCACCGTTAACTGTACGAAAAGCATTAACCCGAAAACGTAAATTATCGCTCGATTGAATTGCGAAATCCATTTCCATTTTCTCTTGGTAAGTCTTTTTCTGAATATCGCTCATTAGCGAATTCAACATTTCCATAACCTTATCATGAGTAAGCACGGGAGCGCTAGGAATAGCGATCATGTCACCATCAATACGTAACATGGGTGCTGATCCAGTGGTGATGTGGATGTCAGAGCAACCTTGTTTTTTGGCGTAGGTTAGAATTTTTTCAATCATGCTGGGTAGTTGTTGATTTTGGAATTAAGCGCTTTTGTTGGTGATGTTTAATATAAGTATTACCGCGCTGGACGGAGTTTGTAACTCCGTCCACATGTTTGCATCAAAGCCCATGTTTTAGGTTTGATACAAACTTAGGGTCGTGGTTACAAACCCCGACCCGCATCGTACGCTAAATATAATAATTTAGCCCACTTCTAATTCTTAATTCTTACTTCTTAATTCTTAATTACTCTCAATCTCGTTATAGTACAATTTTAAGAATCATCCTCATCCCCATAATCCGCGGCGAGTTTCTTTTTAATCGACTCAATTCTGTTGTTAATTTTATCAATTGAGACTGACTCGTTACCTTCTGAATAATCTTTAGTAATATCTTGGTACGACTCCAAAGCCTTATCAAATTGACCTGTTTTATCATAGGTCACGGCTAAATTATATTTGTAATCAACATTGCTACCATCAAGAGCAATGGCCTTTTGCAGTAGGTTTATGGCTTGATCATAATTTTTAACTTTGTCGTAGGCTAAGGCAGCTTGAGCAAAAATATAAGCTGAGCTTGGATTTTGAATGGTCAGGCGTGACAGCAAATAAACCGCATCTTTAGGAGATTCTTCAACTAAAATTGCCAGCAAATTACCCACTATCTCTTCTTGGTTTTCCGGATTAGATTTTAACAGCTCATAATACAAAGCTTTAGCTTGACGAAATTGGCCGATTTTTTGGTAAACAACCGCTAAAGAAAACTTGTCGTATTTATTGTCCGGCTCAACCGCCAGTACCTGTTTGTAAAGCTCAATAGCCACTTCATATTGGCCGATTAGAACGGAGTTGTAAGCTATTTTCTCTTTTTCCCTCTCGTCATAATTACCATTTTTGGGATCAACCACAACAACATCAAAATTATTAGCAGAGCTAGACTGTTGATCTGAGACATTTGCTACAATATTAATATCGCTACGTTTGATGGTTTTCTTTTGGTAAAAATCAATTTGTTCACGAGCATCTTTATCGAAGAGTAAGGTTTTTTCTATTTCCTTAACCACATCTCCCGTCGAAACATAATCAGCAGCGAAAGTTTTTAGAGGTAAAATTTGAACAATAAGCAACGCACAAAAAAGCGAAAAATTTTGTGATAAAAATTTGGTTAAATTTCCTAACATTGCTTTTTTTTGTGGAAACTATTTTTGATGTAAACCATCACGGCCATGATTGAGGCAGGCGTGATACCCTGAATTTTAAAGGCTGAGGCGATTGTTGCCGGACGAAATTTACTTAACTTTTCCCGCACTTCAATCGACAGACTTTGGATGTTGGCATAGTCAAGATCAAGGGGAATTTTCATGTTCTCATCTTGACGAAAGATCGCCAAGTCTTGCTCCTGACGCTTCAAGTAAGAACTGTAAAGCGCATTGATCGAAATTTGATTTTTTACTTTTGGATCAATTTGAGAAATTTCTTCGGGCCAAATTTTTTCAATCGAATCAAAATTAATTTCCGGAAAAGAGAGAAGTTGTAGAGCGCTACGCACCACGCCGTCTTGCTTCATTGACAGTCCGAAATCTAAAATTTTAGTTGGCGAGATTTTTAAATTTTCCAGCAATTCGGTGCTGGTTTCAATTGCCGATTTTTTGGCATTGAAAAACTTTTCGCGCTCACTTTTGACGACACCTATTTTAATGCCCATTTCGGTAAGACGTAAGTCGGCATTGTCTGCGCGTAAGCTTAAACGATATTCGGCACGCGAAGTCAACATGCGGTAAGGCTCGATGGTTCCAAGCGATGTTAAATCATCAATCATCACGCCAATGTAAGAGGAAGATCTGCTCAATACAAACTCATCTTGTGAGCTAGATGCGACAAGCGCCGCGTTGATTCCGGCAACAATACCCTGCCCCGCCGCTTCTTCGTAACCTGTAGTTCCGTTAATTTGTCCGGCAAAAAATAACCCACGAATTTTTTTAGTTTCTAAAGTTGGTAGTAGCTCGCGTGGATCAACAAAATCATATTCAATGGCGTAACCGGCTTGGGTGACGCGGCAATTTTCTAATCCCTGTATTGTTTTTAAAAATTCAATTTGCACATCAAGAGGCAAAGAAGTGGAAATGCCATTTGGGTAAATTAGGTCACTATTTAAACCTTCTGGCTCTAAGAAAATCTGGTGACGTTCTTTGTCGTAGAAGCGGTGAATTTTATCTTCAATCGATGGGCAATAGCGCGGTCCAACACCTTCGATGTAGCCGCCATACATTGCAGATTTATGTAGGTTATTTTTGATTACTTCGTGAGTTTTTTGGTTGGTGTAAGTGATGTAACAAGGAATTTGCGGAGTGGTGATTGCGTTATTCAAGTAAGAAAATGGCTGTGGCGGATTGTCCCCGTGCTGCTCTTCAAGATTCGTAAAATTAATTGAATTCTTATCAATGCGCGGCGGCGTGCCAGTCTTAAGGCGAGCCAAAGAAAATTTGTGTGCTTCCAGAGTTTTAGAAATGCCGTAAGAAGGTGTTTCGCCAACTCGACCGGCGGGAGTTTTCTGGTCGCCAATGTGGATGACGCCACGAAGAAAAGTTCCTGTGGTTAAGATGACTGAGGAGCATTTGATAGATCCTGAAACAAGTTCAGGATGACGATCTTGGGAAGGTTGGTCAGAAACCGTCACTCCAACAACTCGTCCATCTTGAATTTCAATATCCTCCACTGATCCAAAGCCAATTTCTAAATTAGGGTAACCTTCCAAAATCTCATTCACCGCTTTTTTGTAAAGTTCACGATCAGCCTGAGCGCGCGGCGAATGCACCGCCGGACCTTTGGAAGCATTTAAAATTCGAAAATGAATTCCCGCTTTGTCAATTGCCTTAGCCATTATTCCGTCCAAAGCATCAATCTCTTTTACAATAGTTCCCTTGGCCACCCCGCCAATTGCAGGGTTGCAAGACATCTCACCCAGATTTTCTTTTTTCTTAGTAATTAATAAAGTTGTAGCACCCATACGCGCCGCAGCACAAGCTGCCTCGATGCCGGCATGACCGGCACCGATGACGATTACATCAAATTTTTTGTTTAAATTTTTGGAATTAATATTAGACATTTTTGTTATTTTTTATCACCACGAAAGTGCAGGTCTGGTTTACAAACCCAGCCCTGCACTCGTGCTATTACTCATTTTCTAAAAACGTCCGCTTCTACCACCGCGCCCTTTCGGACTCTTAGCACGTTGCACATGGGAATATGACTCCTGTGCTGCACCTAGGCTAACATCATCATCTAGCGCTGCATCTTTTAGCTTGCCCTTACCAAAAATAGAAGCTGCCGGTAATTCGTCTTTTTTCCCAATACCCTCAAATTCATCACTAGCAGTGATAACAGGGCTTTTATTTCCCCTAGCATCTACTGATGTCACCACTAGTCTGGTGTTTTTACAATCATTTTGGATTTGCGCTAACATTGTTTCCGCCTGAGTTTCAATCTGTGCCTCAAGTTCTTCTTCGGTAGGAATAGCTTTATCCTTAAATTTATTAAGGAGTTTATTGATATCCCGCGCTGGATCTTCAACGATGTAATGATCACCTTCATGTAAGCCTACAGCATATTCTTTATCTCCTATCACAATTTTTTCCCCACCGCCTGTTTTATAGTCTTTCAAAGCCTGATCTAAATATGACTCGGCATCTTCTTCTGTACATAAACTTGGATCTAAACCCTGTTGTTTGCAAAGAATTTCTTTTACTAGATCAGCTGTCAAAAGCCGTGGTGTTTCTGCTTTTAAAAGATCACGTATGTTTTGTTCTTCGAGGGGATTATATTCCGTAACAATCGTAGGAAGCTTGATATCACTACGATATCGGTATTCTTCACCACCTATTTCAACCTGGTCCCCATTTTGAATGCCTAACAAAGCTGCTTTATAATTCTTCATAATCTCATCTATATTAGGTACTTTCTGAACATCATCCACTCCATGTTTCTCACACAATAATCTTGCCACTAATTCATCATTCATAATCTTCGGCTTACCATTCACAATGAGAACCTTCTGCTCATTGTAACTAACCTGATATTCCTGATCATCTATCTTAATTTTCCTATCCTTCTTATCAGAAGACTCCAGAACAACCTCTAGAGAAATTAGTGCGATATATAGTTTTTCACCAAAAGATTTTTTAACCTCCGCAGACTCACTATTCAAATCTTCTATACCCATACGCTTGAGCAACAATTTTTGTACCAAATTAGTGCCTTCTTCTCCATCTATACTCTCTGATTTCCCTGCGATTAAAGGCACATCACCATGCTTAATCCTTCCCGCAGAATCAGCGGAAATATCCACAAACACATCCACTGCCGTTCCACTTGGAAGATTAATTTTGCTAACTTTGGCATGCTTATTTTTTTCCTCACTACTTCCCATTTTAAATTCAATATTATCTCCATTCTCATCCACAGCATTTTTTTTCTTTCCTAAAGTATCTTCCTCTTTACCGGAAGCTCTCTTATCTCCACCGTAAAGCATAACTCTGTCAGCATTAACCCCATATTCTTTTTCCTGACTTACACCATTATATGCAAAAGCTTTTCCTTCACATAAAACTGCTACCTTACGCTCAACATCAGGCTCTTCACCTTTTCCGGCTCTATTAATTTGCGAAATTGCTTTAACTCCTAAAGCTTTGTAAAGAGTAATAGCATTTTTACCTTTCTCACCAAAGGTTGATTCCATACCATTCCAGAATGTACCGGTGGTACCAAAATGATCATATTTCCCCGCTGCATTACGGTGAAAAATAGTGTCAGGATCAATAACAACGTCACCAAGTTTATAATATTTTAACTCCTCTTTACCATTTACCATAACTGCCATTGGTCTAGTCGGATCCTTACATATCTGAGCCCTACCATACATTTCATTAGTCCCCGGAATGTGAAAATAAGCCAATGAATCACCGGATAATTTACCGCCACCCTCTTGGTCAAAATTGAAGGCAATGGTAACCGTGTTAGTATCACGTGGTCTCTCAAAGGAAATACCCTTTTTTGAAGTATGGGGCATAGGAGCTGTCAATATCTCTTCCGCCTTCTTTTTATAATCAGCTCTTCTATTTTTATTGTGAATAGCTTCCCCACCATACATCTCTGTCGCCATGTTCTTAATGAGGTGACTAACTTCGATACTATCAAGGTCGTTTATTTCATTTTCCTTAATCGACTTTTTAACATCATCAGCAAAATCTCGGGAGCATTGATTGGAAGCAAATCCTCGAGCTTTCTTTTCCTGATCTGGAGTAGCGGAGTTTTTTGCGATACTAAGTTTTTCTGACTTCTCATCTTCATTATCCAAACGACTAACAGATGAACTTGTGGCCTTCTGATATCCATCAATATCACCTAAGCTGAATCTATCTGGATTTTCAATGTGACCTCCCAGAAGTTCATAAAGATGTCTTAATAATAGAAAATTATCCTGAAGTCCTTGAACACAGTCATTAACAGCTTTATTAGAAATGGGATCTGCACGGAAAGTAACTAGCTCAGCATTATAATCCCTATTATTAAACTCTTTAATAGCCTCATCTTTATCGGAGGAAGAATATTTATTATTTGGATCCAAGACATTATTCAAGGGCCCTAAAACTTCTGTCTGTAAATAACCAACCAAATCGTCACAACCCCCACTGTCTTGAAACCCACAAATTAGTTTCTCAAGAGCCTTCTTCTTCATCTGCATTCGCACAACATCGAGATAATCTTTGCTTTCCCAATCATTGTTGAAATTAGTAACGATATCATCCCTATCTGACTGCTGAATATTTTTGTTGGGATTCAGAGCATCGACTACAGGTTGTAAAACTTCTGCCTTAAGATTATCAATTACAGCTGCTAGGAATTCCTGATGTTCCGAACCGTAACTTCCACTGTTACTCTCTAATGCCTTAATTCCTCTTTCCAGAGCTTTGGCCTTCTTATGCGCTGACAACAACTGATCTTCACTACCATCCTCACCACCCCAAAGATCCTTTTCACAATCCCAATTATTAAATTTTTCAATTGCTTGATCTCGTTCTAGCGCAGAATCCTTATTGGTAGTACTCAAGGCGCGTAGCAAAGATCCCAGAATAGTTTCATTCAGGTAATCAATTGTAGCAGCGATATTGTCAGCTTTATTGCTAGGATGAGTACTAGCTAAATCTTCTTTCTCAGCCTCTAACTTCTCAGCCTCTAATAACTTAACAACTTCCTCAATAGCCTTCGCCTTATGCTGTGCCTGCACTACCGCTTCATATCTAACTTGAGCGGTTTTTTCCATCTCCTCAAACTGGCCCTGATCAAGAAAGGTTTTAGTAACACCACCACTTGAAGCTGTAACGGCACAATATTTATCTTCAATTCTAGCAATTGAAGTTACCACCTTCTCACTATCTGTATCTGGCCACTTCTTACTTGCGGCATGCTCAACATCTTGCGAAAAATCATTTAAATCATCGTAAACAAAAACCGGTATACCACCATCGTAATCTTGTTCTATTCCGGTATGGATAATATCTCCACTCTCGTTAACAGCCTCTCTTCCCTTGATTTGCGGAACTAAAAATTCATTTCCTTCACTATCTTGATCATGACCATCGGCGCGCAGCTGCGCGAAATTTATAATCCTTTTTCCACCTTTTGATTTTGAATCTACATTTTCTGCAAGATCAGAAACTCGCCCACCCAACGCATCAACATCTTCCTTTTTAGCCATATCCTTTCTGATACCAGCAAATTTGCCTGACATTGAATCTACCTTTCCTGTAAGATCAAAAACTTGCACACCCAACTCACCAATATTTTGCTCTAGCACACGATTAATATCTAATAATTCCCCACGAACTTCTCTTAAGAATCTATCTTGTCGCTTTGCTAAACTTTCCGCTTCAGCCCTTGCACTTAATAATAATTCATCTTTCAAGTTCCGCGCATTTGCCCTTGCATCCTCAGCAACTTTATTTATCGCCAGCCTAATTTGAGCCAAATCAGCAGCAGCACCCGGATCACCCGGACGCCCATGAGTTCCATCCAATCCTCTCGCCGTCGCAGGAGGAGTAACGATTCTCGCGATACCAATCCCGATATCACTAACACTCTTCTGCAATTGAGCAAACGCTCCTTCTGCCGGCAAACTTCTTCCGATAGTTGCCAGATATAATTGCATAGCATCTAACCTTTGCGCAATAGATTCAACATGCTCACCATTTGCAATCTGTGCCAAGATTAAATCTAGTCGTGCATTAATCTCGCTTAAAATTTCTTCAATATCTACTGAGCTATCAAGTAGCTCTTCAGAACCACTTCCTTCTCCCCATGGCCTAGTCTCCCGTTGAGAATCTACAGAATCATTATCAGTTGATGACATTCCATCATAGTCAGCAGAATTTACTGAATCATTTCCATCTGAGATACTCATCATCCCAGCACCTACAAACGGTGGCGGTGTCCTATTATCCTGTTGAGAACTTACAGAATCATTATCAGATGGCATTCTATCACTAGCGGCAGAATCTACCGAACGCGCTTCCTGTCTCTTAAATTGAGGAAAATCTATACCTTTAAAAGCAACCCTACCTGCCATAATCGCTGCAGCATGCAGATCCCCTAATTGACTATGCACGCTCCCAGCACTCTTGCTTGCAACACTTCCTGCATCACCCATATCATCACTTGCAACACTTTGCATATCTAGAGTAATTGGATTTTGAGCAGCTTCAATAACTAGAGCTAAATCCTCTTGACTTCCTTGATCAGTTAAAATCCTTACGTATCTCTTATTAAACTCCAAATCCTCCTCTTCTTCTAAAGAAATAGTTGACTTATTATCATCTTCCAAAGCCTTCCTCGCTAATCCTTTGAATTCATTATAACTTAGATTACTAACCGCACGAACTCCTTCTTTTAAATCTTGAAATTTTGCATGAAGATACATGGCCATTGGAGTAATGGGCACTTCCGAAAGCGAATCATGTTCACCATTTTCACCTATATAATCAGCACTGGCAGCCATGTTACTTATTAATTCTTGCGATTTTTGATCCCCTTGTTGAATAATTTTATCGAAGTAAGCCACCGCTAACCGCTGATAAAAATATTTTACTTTTTGATGCCCTCGGAGATTATCTACTTCACTAAAGAAATTGATTTCTTCATCTCTTTCAGCATTACCTTCATCATCATAATTCGCCGTTGGTTCACCAACATAGTCTTTTATATCACCATCACTTGGGTTATCTCTGAGTATTCCTAGAAAAGAAGTAACTGTCGCTCTTGTCACACCTTCAGGAAGTGTACGATTAAACAGAAAAGTAATCTTTGCAGCCTCTTGAGCTAATCTTGCTAATCTTGGTTTGGACATACAACTAATCTAAATAATTTTTAAAATTTAAAACCGACGCAAAACTTATGACCGCCTAAGTGAAATGAGTAAAGAATTTTTTTTAATATCTCTTTAAAAGTGAGTGTCAAAAATCAAAATAAAATTTCAAAGGCTATTTTCATCCCAGATCCGTCAATAGAAATTTAATTTACTGCTGCGGGTCGGGGTTATTCTTTAAAATACATGCTGCAATCCCACAAATCCGCTGGTCGAGCGGAGTCGAGACCTA
>CANGQE010000036.1 GCA_947455845.1 Rickettsiales bacterium | reverse complement strand
AAATAGTTTTGCGATTGTGCGGATCTTTTGAGGTCGTCAAAAAACCTTCTGGCTTGTGAAAAACCCAAACCCTAACAGGCTGTTTTTGGTTAATTAATTTGTCATCAATTTTGACCGAATGATCGGTAATAAAAGTGGCGGGAGAAGTAATGGTTTCGCCGTTAACTTTAACCCGACCTTCGGCGATTAATTCTTCAGCCTCGCGGCGTGAGCAATGGCCGGATTGGGCTATTAGTTTGGCAACTCTAATGCCTTTTTCTTCTGTGTTTGTTTCGTTTTTCATTTTTTTAATTTTTAAATCTTCATGTTGGGTATAAGCCCCACAAACTTAATAAAAAAGTTTGTCTAACCCTTCAAATTTTTATGCTCTTTCGCCGCCTCTACAAACGCTTCAAAGATTTTTCGATCAGCATCTGAAGTTTCAAATTCAGGATGCCATTGCACACCAACACAAAAAGGATGGTTGGTTTTTTCTACCGCTTCAATCACGCCGTCAGAAGCATGTGCCGCAACTACCAAATCTTTTCCGGTATTTTTTGCTGCCTGATGATGTGAAGAATTAGTTTTGATTTTTTCTTGGCCGACAATTGTAAAAAGTTTGGTATCTTTCCCGATCTCAACATCGTGGTAACCGGTGGCGTAATCTTTAAATCCCTCAGTATGGCTTTGCTCGTGATTCATTAAATTTTCTTCGTCAGGAATATGTTGAATCACCTTGCCGCCATGCAAAACATTAATTAATTGCATGCCGTTGCAAATGCCTAGCAATGGTAAATCAGTTTTAATTGCTTTTTTGCCAAGCTCATATTCAAAATTTTCACGAATGTCATTTAATTTTACGGTAGGATGAATTTCTTCGTCACCGTAACGCTTGGGATGAATGTCAAAATAGCCGCCAACTACCATTAGACCGTCGAGAGATTCTAGGTAAGAGTCAATCAAATCGTAATCGTAAGTCAGAATTACAGCGGCACCACCAGCCTTATTTACCATCTCAACATAATTAGCGCGCAAAGCGTAATAATTTCTGGTGGAATAACCGTTAGGGCAACCGTCTTTATAGTCGGGAGCTATTCCAATTAAGGGGCGGGATTTAATATTTAGCATTTAGCAATGAACATTATTGGTTTTCGATTGAAGAGGCCAAGGCGGCGAGTCTTGCTATCACTGCGTAAATTGCAGCAATTTTGTTTTTTTCTAATCCGAGGGTTAATTGATCTTCAGATAATTCGGTTAAATCAAAAAAACTAGCTCCTGCTGCATTTAAACTAATTTTTTCGTCACGGGCTTCGTTGACGCGAAATAAATTTCCCACCACTTTGCCATCGATCATGTAAATCATTGGTTCGGCAATTTTATTGTCGATTTTATCAATGGTTTTAATGCCTTCTTGAACCAGAGCTTGAGTGTTTTGAACCGAGCCCTTGAGCATGTTCATTTTATTGCGCTCTTTTTTATTTATTTCCAAAACTTCTGCACCGGAAAAAACCGGCCACACTGCAATCCCGTAAGTGCCATTGTCAGCTTTGATGTAACAATAAGGTTCTTCGTTAATACCGTATTCTTGATATTTTTTTCTAAGGTTTTCGATCATTTTATCGACATATTGAGCCAAGCATTCCAGACCTTTTTGTTCTTTAAAATTTACATCGTGACAAGAGCGGTGCATTGAAGAAATTAACCACGGATCAATTTCTAAAATTTGCGCCAGTTCAGTTGCAAGCTCATTGTAAATATCAAAATGGTGTGACTTGGTGCGACTGTGCCAACCCATGCTGGTTGGCGGTACGATTGGAATATTGATATTTTCTAAAATTGGCGGAATACCGTCAGTGAGATCATTATTGAGCACAATCACATCTGGCTCAAAACCATCCAGCGTGGAAATTTTTCCGGATTTATTTGTTAAAGGATGAAGCGTGGCAAAGCTGCCATCTTCCAAATCAATCGCAGTTTTTGCGGTTAGTTCCGCAATCAAAGCACCAACAACAACTTCTTTTTTGTCAGCAATAATTTCCTGCAAATTCACGATATTTTTTAAATAGCGTAAGTTACGAGTGTGGCTTTCGGAAATGATTAAAACTTTTTTAGCGTCAGGAAAATTTTTAGTAAAAAAATTGTCAGCAATAATTTTAGCTGCTGTTTTTGAGGTTTGCGAAAGATTGTTAAATCCCGCCGGAAAGCAGTTAGTATCGACAGGTGCAATCTTGAAACCGGAATGGCGTAAATCGACTGAATTGTAAAAAAGTTGCGGATATTGCTGAAATTTTTTAGCAAAAAAATCTTCAATTGCTTGCTGCTTGTCGCTGATTTTTTGCGAAAGAATTTCGATTATTGTGGGCATTAATTTTAGATTATTTTTAAATTTTTAGATCCTGAAACAAGTTCAGGATGACGGAGTTTGGGGGGTGACCCCACCTCTCTCTCGGTGTCATCCTGAACTTGTTTCAGGATCTATTCACGAGGTAAAATTAACCCGTGAAATTCGCTGAATAAGATTTCGGCTTAATATTAGGAAGTTTCGGCTCCTCAACTTCGTATTCGAAATTCTGACTTTCGGCAAATTTAACAGCATCTTCTTTGTTCAAAAATTCAAAACGAAATTGCGAAGAAATGTCACTTGCTGAAACCCATCCGGTTAGCGGACTGATTGAGCGGATGTTAGTTTCTTCAATTGGCGTTACCAACCATTTTTTATTACCTTGTTTACCAGACTGCATTGCTGATTTCGCCGGACGAAAAATTTTTACTTTCATGTTTTTAGTTTGTGTTTTTAACAATTCTTAATTCTAACTTCTTAATTTTCCTAATTCCCAACCGCCACACCTTCCCTTCTCGGGTCAGCGCCGCCTGAAATTTTATTTTGATCAATCGTAATCGCGTGAATACCGCTAACAATCGGAATTATTTTAGTTTTGTGGCCCATCTTGTTAAGACTTGAGCTTAACTTGGTAATGTCTTGATTTTTCTCAAGTTCAACTACGTCATTTAAAACTACAAAGGATGGTAGCGAAATTGATTGTTGAACATCAAGACCAAAATCTAAATGATTTACAATTGCCTTGGCCACAAATTGAATAATGCGCGGGCCTCCCGGTGAGCCAACCACCATTATTAATTTACCCTTTTCATCAAAGACAAAACTTGGCGACATTGAGCTGCGCGGCTGCTTATTGGGCTCAACGCGATTAGCCACTTTTTTGCCATTTTTTTCTGGTTCAAAAGAAAAATCAGTGATCTGATTATTCAACAAAAATCCATCAACCGAAATTGCTGAGCCGAAGAAATATTCAATCGAACTGGTCAGCGCAACAGCATTGCCTTGTGCATCTAAGACTGACAAATGAGTGGTTGAAGGCAATTCAACAGCACGATTATTCATTGTTAAATTATTGTCATTAGCAATGAATTTTCCGGCCTCAACTTGAGGCATTGCCTTATTTAAATCAATCAAAGCGGCGCGGCTTTTTAGATATTTTTTATCCAACATTTTTTTTAGAGGCACATTGGAAGTGTCGGACAAATATTCATTGCGATCGGCGTAAGCAAGGCGAGTTGCTTCAACAATTAAATGTACAGCCTCAGGTGAATTGGGTTGTAATTTAGCTAAATCAAAATTTTCCAAAATTCCCATTATTTGCAGTAGTGTTGAGCCACCGGATGGTAAAGGCATTGTGCAGATTTTGTATTTTTGACGGTAAGTTTCGCAAATTAAATCACCTTTTTTGACGCGGTAATTTTTGAGGTCAGAAAGCGACAAATAACCGGGATTAATTTTAGAGTTTTGCACTGCACTTACAATATCTTGAGCAATCTTGCCTTTGTAAAAAGAGCGCGTGCCGTGATTAGCAATTTCTGCTAAAGTTGCCGCCATTTTCGGATTAGTGATTTTTTCACCAACTGCGTAGGCCTTGCCATTTTTATCCAGATAAATTTCGGCAGTTTCACCAAAATCTTTGAGGTAAGAAATATTTGTGGATAAAGTGTGGAATCTTTCGCTGACATTGAATCCTTCACGAGCTGCTTTAATTGCTGGTTGAAATAAATCTTTCCACGGTAATTTTCCGTATTTGTTGTGAGCTTCTTTCATTACTTTTAACAATCCCGGTGTGCCAACTGAAAGGCCGCCGCGCACCGCGTCATTAAATTCACGGGGCTGGCCTTCCTTATTTAAAAACATGCGGCTGTGGGCTTTTGCCGGTGCGGTTTCTCGTCCGTTAAAGTAAATTGTTTTGCCGATTTTTTTGTCGTAAAAAAGCAAAAATCCGCCACCGCCAATTCCTGAGGAGTGAGGCTCCACCACGTTTAAAACCAATTGTGTCGCAATTGCGGCGTCAACGGCATTACCACCTTTGGCGAGCATTTCTGTACCGGCCTTGCTAGCAACTTCGCTTGCTGAGGCCACCATGTAGTTCTTACTCTCAACAGCTTTTAAATCACGAAAGCCGGAATCGGGTTCGCCAATCCAAGTGTCGGAAAGGCTAAAGTTTTGCGATTTATTGTTGCAAGAAACGAGCAGTAAAAAAGCAAAAACCAAGGAAAGTTTTTTCATATTTGTTAATTGGTTGCATTGTCCTCCCGTCTACGAAGGAGGGACAAGAAAGTTGAAGAAAAAATCAGACCACAGCCTAACCAAATTAAATAAATAAACGGTCGGTAATAAGCGCGAATGGCGTAATTTTCAGACTCGTCTTTATTGCCGATTACTAAATAAAGATCACCAAAAATTCCGTGTTTGATCGAAGCCTCATTAGTAGTTTGTTCTGAAATAGGATAATAGCGCAGTTGCGGAGTTAATTCTCCAATTTCCTGAGCGTGATTAAAAATTGTAAAATTCCCCCGCCGCGCCACAAAATTGGGACCAGCGAGATATTCCACTTCGTTAAATTTTATTTCGTAATTACCGATTGTAAGCGAGTTGTTTTTTTGTAAGTTTACTTCTTTGGTGATTCCAAAAGAAGAGGTGAGAACAATGCCGATTATTATTAGGGAGAAGCCGAAATGGGCTAGGGTCATTGTGAGGTTGGAGCGCTCCGAAAAAAGCGTCAGTAAGGCAGAAAGAATCGCTAAAAATAAAATCACGATCTGCAAAATATCAGCGCTTTTGTGGTAGAAAAATGTTAGCGCGGTGAGGACTGCTGAGCTCAGAAAAAGCAATGCAAGGCGCAGGTTGATGGACCCCGCAACAAGTGCGGGGTGACAACTCTGTTTGACTACTCTTTCCATTGTTCCTTCGGGCAACTTAAAGGTTGTCACCCCGCACTTGTTGCGGGGTCCACCCCGTCGCGAGTAAGGAAGCTGATTCGAAATCGCCAAAAACGCCAAGAACGGCACAATTAAAATTCCAAAAACTTTGTTGTAATAATCGGGGCCAATCGAAATAAATTGGTCAAAAAATCCACGAGAAAAAATTGGGTAAATAGTTCCCAGCAGCACAATGAATAAAGCGATTACCAAAAAATAATTGTTGATTAAAATCGCCCCAATTTTTGACCAGAAAAAAATCTTTTCTTTTTCACCCTCAAGCTTGTGCATTTTAGCACCCAAAATCAGTAAACCTGCTCCGCCAATTAAAATTATTAAGGCGATTACAAAGAAGCCGCGCTTGGCGTCAATGGCGAAGGAATGCACTGAGGTTAGAATTCCTGAGCGCACTAAAAAGATTCCCAGTAAGCACAAAATGAAGGTGAGGATTGCTAAAAATACCGTCCAGATTTTGAAAATTTCTTTCTTCTCTAAAAGCTTCACCGAGTGAATTAGTGCCGTTGCAGCGATCCACGGCATTAGCGAAATATTTTCGACCGGATCCCAAAACCAATAGCCGCCCCAACCGAGTTCGCGGTAGGCCCACCAAGATCCGAGGCCGATTCCTAAAGTTAAAAATCCGTAAGAAAAAAATAGCCAAGATTTTAGAAATTGAGCGAATTTCTGGTCAACTCTTTCAACCAAAAGTCCGGCGATTGCGAAGGAAAAAATAAGTGAGAAGCCGATGTATCCGGTGTAGAGCATTGGTGGATGCAGCGCTAAACCAATGTCCTGCAAGAGTGGATTTAAGCCTAATCCTTCTGTTGGAGTGGGAAAAATTCTTTCAAAAGGATTGGAAGTAAAGGCGGTAAAGGCAGCGAGTAGAGCAATGATTGCTGATTGTGAGGAAGTGATTACGAGTTTGGTTTTGGAATCGATTTTGCTAAAAAGCTGAAAAGCAAAACTGTAGCCGGAAAGAATCGAAATCAGCAGCAGCATTGAGCCCTCGTGATTACCCCAACTGCCGGAAATTTTGTAAATGAAGGGTTTTAGGTGGTGAGAATTATTGTAAACATTGCTGACGGAATAGTCGGAAATTAGGAAGGAATAAATTAGTGAAAGCTGCGAAAAAGCGGCGCAGAAAAAAGCGGTGCCGATTAGGAAGAGAGAGATTTTGTTGAGGTAATCTAAATGAGAAGTTTTGCGTAACGACCAAAAATTAAAAACCGGCAAGAAGATGCAGATTGAAAAAACTAAAAGTAAGAGTGCAAAACCGATTATTGGAGCCATGATTTGGTGATTTTTTTAAACTAATGAGTTGGGGAATGGATCCTGAAACAAGTTCAGGATGACGGTAACTCTAGAATCTCCCTACACTGTCATCCTGAACTTGTTTCAGGATCTATTCTCACACCCTTTCCGAAATAAACTTCTTCACCGAATCAATATTATTCTCAATTACTTCAAAACGTTCTTGGTCAGAGAAAAGATTTTTTAGAAAATTCGGTAAAGCAGGATTTGGCGCGCCGGCGTCGATTACCGCATCAGGAAATTTGGCCGGATGGGCGGTGGCTAAAGTAATTACTAATTCGTCAGCGTAACCGTCGCTTTTAATAAATTCTTGCGAAGCAAAAACGCCAATTGCGCTGTGTGGATCAAGAGTTTCACCAGTAGTTTCAAAAAACTTTTTAATGGTTTTTTTAGTGGTGGCGTCGTCAACGGCGTAGGCGTCGAATTCTTTTTGAATTGCTTGTAAGACGTTATTTTCAACTTTGAGCGAGCCGCTAAGTTCAAAAGCAGTCATTAATTTTGGTAATTCTTCTTCAGTTTTTTGAGCTTTGTGAGCGTCAAAAAGTAAACGTTCAAAATTGCTCGAAACCTGAATATTCATGCTCGGAGAAATGGTCTCAACCATTTGCGATTTAGTGTAATTATTGTCTTTGACGAAGCGCGTCAAAATGTCATTAGAGTTAGTGGCAATTACTAATTTATTAATATTTAGACCCATTCGTTTAGCTAAAGATCCGGCGTAAATGTCGCCGAAATTGCCGCTGGGAACTGAAAAAGAAACGGCATTTTTTTCGTCACAGCCAAGGCGCAGAGCAGAATAAAAATAGTAAACAATTTGCGCCATTATTCGGGCGAAGTTAATTGAATTAACCGCCACCATTTTTTTGTCTTTCAAAAATTTATTGCCGCTATTTTCTTCAGCGAACATTTTCTTCACCATGTTTTGACAATCGTCGAAATTACCTTCAACGGCAATGTTAAAAACATTATTGTCTAGAACGGTAGTCATTTGTCTTCTTTGAACTTCGGAGACTTTATTGTGAGGGTGTAAAATAAAAATCTGGGCATTTTTACAAGCTTTGCAGCCTTGGATAGCAGCAGATCCTGTGTCGCCGGAAGTGGCGCCGATGATTACGATTTTTTGGTCTCTTTTAGTTAAAAAATAGTCGAGAAGATTGCCTAAGAATTGTAGGGCAAAATCTTTAAAGGCTAGAGTTGGGCCGTGAAAAAGTTCTAGTAAAAACTCATTGTGGCTTAATTGTTTAAGTGGGGCAATTGCAGTGTGGGAAAATTTTTGGTAAGATTTTTCAATAATTTTTTTGTAAGCTTTATCTTCAATTTCGCCGTCAATAAAGTGGCGCGTAACTTCGAAAAATAATTCTTCGTAAGTCATTTTTTTCATTTTCGACAAAGAGCTTTTGTCAAATCTTGGTAAAAATTCCGGAACGTAAAGTCCGCCATCCGAGGCAAGTCCTTGCAAAACAACTTCTTCAAAAGAAAGGGCAGGTGCAATAAGTCGGGTAGAAACAAATTTCATTGGAGCAATTGTTTGATTTTTGAGGGGGAGGTTTTTAAGTTGTGCTTAATTTTTAAGGCCAACCCAATAACAAGTCAATGTCAGCTCCCGAAACTCAAGATCAAGAAAAGCCCGACTACCTTTACCGTAGCGGGGTAGGCATTATGCTGATCAATCAGAAAAAAGAAATTTTTGTTGGTAAGAGAATCGACAATAATTCTGATTCTTGGCAAATGCCTCAGGGTGGCTTGGACGCTGGGGAAACTGAAGATGAAGCAATGTTTCGCGAATTAAAAGAAGAGACCGGAATTACGGATACTTGCGTGAAAGTTTTGCACAAAAGCCACGGCTACCATTACTACAATTTACCTTACAAATTACAGAAAAAATTCTGGGGCGGGAAATATTTGGGCCAAAAGCAAAGGTGGTATTTGGCAGAGTTTGTGGGAGATGAAAAAGGTATTTGTGTGCAAACTGAAAAGCCGGAATTTTCTGAATGGAAATGGATCTCGCGGGGTAGTATTGTTGACGCGATTGTGGCCTTTAAACGTGGTCTTTACGAAGAGGTGGTCGAGGAGTTCTCTAGGTTTTTGTAGTAGTTATCCTCGGTGTCATCCTGAACTTGCTTCAGGATCTATTCTCATCGTATTTTTAAAAATTATTCACCAAACAAATGACTTCCGAAATAAATTTCTACCAAGTTGACGAAACAATTATTAAGTCACTTGCGCCCTTGCTGCTCAAGATTTTAGAAGAAAAGAAAAAAGTTTTAATCTTCTGTAAAAGCCCAACTCAAATCAAAGCAATCGACGATTCTTTGTGGAGCTACGGCCGCAATAAATTCATTCCCCACATTACGATTTCCGACAAGGAATTTGTTTTGGAACGCCAGCCGATTTTAATTTCTGACAAAGAGGAAAATTCTAACAAGGCGGATTATTTGGTGTTTTTAGATTTACCATCGGTGACATTCGCCAACAGCTTCTCCCGTGTTTTTTATTTTTTTGAAGAGCAGAATCTTGCGGTGGCAAAAGATGTGGCCAAGAAAATTAAACCGACTAACTCTTACAAGAAGACAGACGGAAAATGGGTAAAATTTAGCTTGTAGGGAATTGGGTTTTAAGTCTAGGGGCTGTAAGTGAATTTAGTTT
>CANGQE010000035.1 GCA_947455845.1 Rickettsiales bacterium | reverse complement strand
GTCGAGACCTACCTAAGGTTTTGGATGCCCTACAAAAAACATTGAGCGTAAACTTCTGGTAGGTCTCGACTCCGCTCGACCAGCGGGTCGCTAGATTTGCGAGCTTTTACAAGGATGACGGAAGTGTAAAAACACGAGCAAAAAAAATCTCGAGAAAGCCATTTGGCTCGCCCGAGATTTTTTTACCAATTAATATTTAACTAACTAGTTAGACTCTTCAGATTCAACTTCCGCTTCTGCCATTTCATTAGCAATAGCTTCAGCACGTTTTTCTTGATTAGCAATTTTACGATATTTGCTAGCCATCAAACCGGTACCGGCTGGAATCAAACGACCAACAATAATGTTTTCTTTCAATCCTTTCAAATTATCAAATTTACCTTGAACCGCAGAATCAGTAAGAACACGAGTAGTTTCTTGGAATGAAGCGGCAGAAATAAATGATTTAGTTTGTAGAGACGCTTTAGTGATACCAAGCAATACCGGAGCCGATACTGCAGGTTTCATTTTTTGAGCAATTATTTTAGCATTCACTTCTTCAAACACATCACGATCAACATATTCGCCGGTTAGAAGAGTAGTGTCGCCTGAATTAATAACTTCAACACGTTTCAACATCATATTCAAAATTACTTCGATATGTTTGTCGTCAATTTTTACACCTTGCATGCGGTAAACTTTTTGCACTTCATTAACCATGTAGTTAGTGAAGGCTTGCATGCCTAGGATGCGTAGAATGTCGTGTGGAACCAAGTTACCATCAACTAATACGTCACCTCTTTTAACGAAGTCACCTTCGCCAACGAATAAGTGCTTAGTTTTAGCAATGCTGTATTCAACAGGTTCGATTGAAGCATCTTCAGATCTTACGATGATGCGACGTTTAGTTTTGTAATCCTTACCAAATTCGATACGTCCGTCAATTTCACTCATTACTGAGGCATTTTTCGGTTTACGAGCTTCAAACAACTCAGCCACGCGTGGAAGACCACCGGTAATATCACGAGTTTTAGAAGATTCTTTTGGAATTCTGGCAATTACATCACCCGCTTTAACTTCGTCGCCGTTAGAAACGCCGATTACGGTGTGGGTTGAAAGCGGATATTCTTTAAGAACCGCTTCTTTACCAACAACGATTGAAAGTCTTGGCTTAAGTTCTTGTTTGCTGTACTGCTTCCAATCCATTACGATCTTGGTGGAAACACCTGTAGATTCTTCGATTTTTTCACGAAGTGAAACATTTTCAGTTAGATCATTATATTTGATCGTACCGCTAGTTTCAGCGACTACTGGAATGTTGTAAGGATCCCATTCAGCTAAGTGATCGCCTTTCTTAATATCAGAACCATCTTTATGGGTAATCATCGCACCATAAGGAAGTTTATAGCTGTGAATTTCTTTTTGATCTTTGTCCAACAAAGTTATTTCAGAGTTTCTGCTAACCACGATGATTTTACCGTTACGGTCAATCAAAGTACCTTTATCAGAAATTCTAACTTTACCGTCAGCAATCGCAGAAATTGAAGATTGATCGTTACCTCTTTGCGCCGCACCACCAATGTGGAAAGTTCTCATTGTTAACTGAGTACCCGGTTCACCGATTGATTGGGCTGCAACCACACCGATTGCTTCGCCGATACTAACGATGTTACCTGTAGCCAAGTCACGTCCGTAGCATTTGATACAAACGCCATCTTGAGTTTGACAAGTTAGAACTGAGCGCGATTTAATAGTTTTGATTGCCGCTTTTTCGATTTCGTCAGATAAAGCTTCATCAATCATTGTTCCGGCTTTCACGATAACTTTTTTACCATCTAAAGATTTAACATCTTCAAGAGGAACGCGTCCCAAAGCTTGCTCAGAAAGAGGTGCAATTACGCGACCGTCATCAATGATTGACTCAAGGATAATACCCTCAGTCGAACCGCAATCTTCTTCAACAACGATACAATCTTGAGAAACGTCAACCAATCTTCTGGTTAAGTAACCTGAGTTTGCTGTTTTAAGGGCAGTATCTGCCAAACCTTTACGAGCACCGTGGGCAGAGATGAAGTATTCTAATACACTCAAGCCTTCTTTAAAGTTAGAAGTAATTGGAGTTTCGATAATTTCGCCTGATGGTTTAGCCATCAAACCACGCATACCGGCAACTTGTTTAATTTGGTTTTCTGAACCTCTCGCTCCAGAATCAGCCATCATAAAAATTGAGTTGGCATTAGCTGGGGTTTCGTACTTAGCAATTGCCGCCATCATTTCGCGAGAAATTTTGCCGGTACAACCAGTCCATTCATCTACAACTTTGTTGTATCTTTCACCAGCTGTGATCAAACCTTCACGATATTGTCTTTCTAGTTTTTTAACTTGCTCAAGTGATTCAGAAATATGTTTTTGTTTGCCTTGCGGAATGATCATATCGTCTTTACCAATTGAAATACCGGCGTTGCAGGCATTGGTAAATCCAAGAGTCATAATACGATCGCAGAACATCACAGTTTCTTTTTGACCACAGTTACGATAAACCGTGTCGATTAGATCAGTTACGGCTTTTTTAGTCATGGCTTTGTTAACGATTTCAAAATCGCTTTTCATGGCGTTTGGCAAGATGTTGTAAAGCAATACGCGTCCCGGAGTTGTATCAACTTTTTTGAATGATCTTTCGTCACCGGCATCTTTAATAGTGAAGCGGTAAAGAATTTTATCATGCAAAGTAACAACTTTACTATTTAGAGCGTGACCTAGTTCAAAATCATCAGCAATCGGATGAGATTTAGCTTCGGCATAATTTTTATTTTCCATGGTCATGTAGTACAGACCAAGAATGATATCTTGAGAAGGTACGATAATTGGCTTACCGTTAGCAGGGCTCAGAATGTTGTTAGTCGACATCATCAAAGCACGAGTTTCCACTTGTGCTTCAATTGATAGAGGAACGTGAACAGCCATTTGGTCACCGTCAAAGTCGGCGTTGAAAGCAGCGCAGACAAGAGGGTGAAGTTGGATTGCTTTTCCTTCAGTAAGAACCGGTTCAAATGCTTGAATACCAAGTCTGTGTAGAGTTGGGGCACGGTTTAGAAGGACCGGATGTTCTTTAATAACTTCATCCAAAATATCCCAGACTTCTGGTCTTTCAGCTTCAACTAGTTTTTTAGAAACTTTGATTGAAGGAGATTTACCGTAAAGTTCTAACTTAGAATAAATGAAAGGCTTGAATAGTTCTAAAGCCATTTTTTTAGGAAGACCGCATTGGTGAAGTTTAAGTTCAGGACCAACAACGATTACCGAACGACCGGAATAATCTACACGTTTACCTAACAAGTTCTGACGGAAACGACCTTGTTTACCTTTAAGCATGTCGCTCAAAGATTTGAATGGTTTTTTGTTAGAATTTTTTACTACCGCACCAGATCTGCCATTGTCTAACAAGGCATCAACTGATTCTTGCAACATGCGTTTTTCGTTTTTGATGATGATGTCTGGTGCACCAAGTTCCATCAATCTTTTCAAACGGTTGTTACGGTTGATAACGCGACGATAAAGTTCGTTTAAATCTGAAGTAGCAAAACGTCCGCCATCCAACATTACTAGTGGACGAATATCAGGTGGGATAACTGGTAGAACATTCATCACCATTGTTTCCGGTTTGTTACCAGAATCGATGAATTGTTCGATTAGTTTCAATCTTTTGATCGCTTTTTCGCGCTTCAATTCAGAAGTTTGAGTAACTAGATCTTCACGCAAATCTTTTTGCAATTTTTTAAGATCAAGATTACGCAAAAGTTTTTGAACAGCTTCTGCACCCATTTCTGCAACGAAACTACCGTAGCCATGTTCAGCTTGTAGTTTGTCATACTCATCTTCAGTTAGAATTTCGCCTTCTTTTAGTGGCGACATTAAACCATCAATTACCAAGTAAGCTTCAAAATAAATAACTTTTTCAATGGCTTTAAGAGTAGTGCCCAGAATAGTACTGATACGAGATGGCAGTGATTTTAAGAACCAGATGTGAGTAATTGGGGCAGCAAGTTCAATGTGTCCCATTCTTTCGCGACGCACTTTTGATGAAGTAACTTCAACACCACATTTTTCGCAAACGATACCTTTATATTTGATACGCTTATATTTTCCGCAAAGACATTCGTAATCTTTAATTGGGCCAAAAATTCTAGCGCAAAATAAACCATCTCTTTCTGGTTTGAAGGTACGGTAGTTGATTGTTTCTGGTTTAGTAACTTCGCCGAAAGACCAAGATCTGATTTTATCAGGATCGGCGATTGAAATTTTGATGGCGTTAAAATCTAGAAGATCAACCGCGCTGTTGGCAGTTAGACTTAAAAGGCCGTGTGAAGAAGTTCCTGCTAGTGACATGATTTTTTGCTTTTTATTTTTAAATCGTGATTTGAGTAATAATACTCAGCGTCACCCCGCCTTTGTAAGGCGGGGCCTAGTTTTTATTTCTCTACAAGTTCAATATTTAGACCTAAAGAGCGAACCTCTTTGATCATAACGTTAAATGATTCAGGGATACCGCAATTGAAGTTTTGATTTCCTTGGATGATTGATTCGTAGATTTTAATTCTACCAACTACGTCATCTGATTTAACAGTAAGCATTTCTTGAAGTGAGTAAGCGGCGCCATAAGCTTGAAGAGCCCAGCATTCCATTTCACCAAAACGCTGACCACCAAAGTGTGACTTACCACCAAGAGGTTGTTGCGTAATCAAACTGTAAGGTCCAATTGAACGAGCGTGAATCTTATCATCAACTAAGTGATGCAGTTTCAACATGTAAATGTAACCAACTGTAACTTTACGCTCAAATTTTTCGCCGGTTTTACCGTCAAAAAGTGAAATTTGTCCAGATGGATCAATTCCTGCAATTTCAAGCAATTTAGTAATGTAAGCTTCTTTTACACCTTCAAAAATTCCGGTAGCAAAATGCACGCCGTTTTTAAGTTCAGATGCAAATAAAATTAGCTCATTATCATTCATTGCTTTGACTTTTTTAGTTTCATCGTCTGATGAAAAAATCGCCAAAATCTTCCCACGCAACTCGTCGATAAATTCCGCTTTTTTAGCTGAAATTAAATCTAAAAGAGTAGCAATTTGTTTTCCAAGTTCTTTCGAAGCCAAACCTAAGTGAGTCTCAAGAATTTGACCGACGTTCATACGAGAAGGTACGCCCAGTGGGTTCAAAACGATATCAACTGGTTGACCATCAGCAGAATAAGGCATGTCTTCGATTGGTGCGATTTTAGAAACCACACCTTTGTTACCGTGACGTCCGGCCATTTTATCACCTGGTTGCAGGCGATATTTAGTAGCCACATAAACTTTAACAATTTTTAGAACGCCTTGTCCTAATTCATCACCCGCTTTGATACGAGCAACTTTATCGTTAAATTCTTTTTCGATTTCAGCAATTTGCTTATTGTGTGACTTGATTAGTTTTTCGGCTTTATCCATTACTTTGGCGTCATCAATAACGATTTTAACCAAGAGATTTTTGGACATTGATTCCAACTCGGAAGATTCCAGAGTTGATTTAGCTTTTAACTTATCAACCGCGTTAGTTAATTTTTTACCATCAAAAAGGCTAATTAAAGCATCTTTGAAAGAAGTTTCTAAGAAAGAAACTTTCAAATTTTTACGCTTAGCTAATTCTTCGATTTGTTGCATTTCGATGTAGATCGA
Source organism: Rickettsiales bacterium (assembly GCA_947455845.1). Lineage (GTDB taxonomy): Bacteria > Pseudomonadota > Alphaproteobacteria > Rickettsiales > UBA1997 > UBA2645. The sequence goes on along the minus strand of CANGQE010000035.1, from coordinate 3,534 downwards.
ACGCTCATCTTTTTCGATACCTTTGCGAGAGAAAACTTTCACGTCAACTACAGTACCGGTGATTCCGGTTGAAGCGTATAGTGAAGAATCTTTTACGTCAGAAGCTTTTTCACCGAAAATTACTTTTAATAATTTTTCTTCTGGTGTCATTGGCGATTCACTTTTTGGTGTGGTTTTACCAACCAAAAGATCTCCGGCCTTAACATCAGCACCAACGTGAATAATACCTTCTTCGTCAAGCTTGGCTAAAATTTCTTCGCTAACATTTGGAATGTCGCGAGTGATTTCTTCGGGTCCTAAGCGAGTATCGCGAGCAACAACTTCTAACTCTTCAATGTGAATTGAGGTGAAAGTATCGTCAGCAAGCAACTTTTCTGAGATAATAATAGAATCCTCGAAGTTGTAACCGCTCCAAGGCATGAAGGCAACGCGAACGTTTTTACCAAGAGCAATTTCACCTTTTGAAATTGAATGTCCGTCAGAGATAATTTGACCCGCTGTAACTTTTTGTCCGATTTCAACGGTTGGTCTTTGATTGATACAAGTATCTTGGTTAGTTCTTACATATTTTAGCAAATTGTGAACATCGATGTGCGGAATTCCGTCAGCATCAACTGATTCAACAACTACTTTAGAAGAATCAACAAATTTTACTAAGCCGGTTTTTTTAGCGCGGATTGCAGCACCTGAGTCGGCAGCGATTACTGATTCCATTCCGGTTCCAACTAGTGGAGCTTGCGGGTGAAGTAATGGCACTGCTTGACGTTGCATGTTCGATCCCATCAAGGCACGATTCGCATCGTTATTCTCAAGGAAAGGAATCAAGGTAGTTGCAATCGAAACGATTTGCTTAGTTGAAACGTCGATGTAGTCGATTTTGTCCGGTGTCATCATTAAGAATTCACCATTTTTACGACAGCTTACTAGATCAGCTTTAATCTGACCTTTATCGTCAATGGCAATTGTTGAAGGAGCGATTGTGAAATCAACTTCTTCCATTGCTGACAAATATTTTACTTCGCTGGTAATTTTACCGTTATTTACTTTGCGGTAAGGAGTTTCGATGAAACCATAATTATTTACGCGAGCGTAAGTAGCCAAACTGTTGATCAAACCGATATTCGGTCCTTCCGGAGTTTCAATTGGACAGATACGGCCGTAGTGAGTTGGATGTACGTCACGAACTTCGAAACCCGCTCTTTCACGAGTAAGACCACCTGGTCCTAAAGCTGAAAGACGACGCTTGTGCGTAATATCAGCAAGAGGGTTGGTTTGATCCATGAATTGAGAAAGCTGAGAAGTAGCGAAGAAGTCTTTAACCGCAGTAATCAAAGGCTTAGAATTAATCAAGCTTTGAGGCATTACGGTGTCAACTTCAACCGAGTTCATTTTTTCAATGATCGATTTTTCGATACGAGACATGCCGATGCGAAGTTGATTTTCAATCAATTCACCTACTGCACGCACACGACGGTTAGCTAAGTTGTCAATATCATCAGTTTTAAGATCGTTATGTTTGATCAAGCTGAGAATTTTGATAGTTTGTTCAACGTCACTGTGAGTTAAGAACAAAGTATCTTTGCTGATTTCAAGACCTAAACGGTGATTCATTTTCATTCTACCAACGTCAGATAAGTTATATCTAGCATCAGAGAAGAAAAGATTTTCGAAATAGTTTTTAGCAACTTCTAGAGATGACGGAGCTTCACCAAGTCTGATCGCTTTATAAACGTCAAACAAAGAATCTTTTTGAGTTTGGTTTTTATCTACAAGCATTGTGTTGTAGAGGTATGGTCCAATATCAGATTTACTTGGATTGATGATCGCGATAGTTTCGAAATTTAATTTTTGCAAAATTTCTAAACTCTCAGCAGTAACAATACTGCCAGCTTCAAGCAATAATTCACCAGTATCAGCTTCAACTAAATCTTGAGCTACAACATAACCAAGAAGAACTTCGTCAGTAAGAAGATAATTAACAAATTTTTCTTCTTTTAGTTTTTCGATTGTTTTACGAGTAAGCTTAGTACCTTCTTTAACTTTGATTTCGCCGCTATCAGCACAAACCAAATCGTGAGGAACTTTTTTACCAGAGAATAGTTCAGCATCAAATTTTAATGCCCAGCCTTGTTTAGTAAGAATAGCATCAACCGCGCCGTAGAAGGTGCGGATCATGTTTTCAGAACTCATGCCAATAGCACGAAGTAGAGAAGAAACAGGGATTTTTCTTTTTTTATCAACTCGGAAATAAAGGATATCTTTGCTATCAAACACGAAATCAAGCCAAGAGCCGATGTGTGGAATGATTTTAGCAGTGTAAGATTTAGAACCGGAAAGTTTGACATTTTCGCTGTCAAAGAAAACTCCGGGAGCACGACGCATTTGAGAAACAATAACTCTTTCAGCACCATTAACAATGAAGCTTCCGGTGTCACTCATCAAAGGGATATCGCAAAGATAGACTTCTTGTTCTTTGATTGAACGGATTTCTCTAACGTCACTTCCTTCTTCTTGGTGCCACAAAATTAAGCGCAATTGGGCGCGTAGTGGAGCGGAGAAAGTGCGTCCAGCAGAAAGACATTCGTAAGCTTCATATTTAGATTCGCCAAGAGAGTAACTAACGAATTCAATAGTAACACGACCAGCTGAATCAGAAAGTGGAAAGAATGAATTGAAAACCGACTGAATGCCGACATTTTCACGCTTCTCATGTGCAATATTAGCTTGAAGGAATTTTTCGTAGGAATCTTTTTGAAGAGCGATCAGATGAGGAATTGCCTCTCTGTCTTTATTATTGCTGAAGCTTTTTCTTAGGAGAGCTTGGTCAAAATTACGAGCCTGAATCACCTTTTACCTCATTTGTGTTCGGTTTTAAGAAGGGACGAAAATGCGATGCGTTTTTTAAAGTTCTAAAACGCCAAAAGCCAATCCAACCGCGATGGATTGGATTGGCCTAGAAGTAAAAAATAAATTACTTCAATTCAACTTTAGCGCCAGCTGCTTCAAGTTTTTTCTTGATTTCCTCAGCTTCAGCTGTTGGAGCATCAGATTTAACTGTTTTAGGAGCAGCTTCAACTAGATCTTTAGCTTCTTTCAAGCCAAGTCCGGTGATTGCCCTAACTTCTTTGATGACGTTGATTTTATTGTCACCGGCAGCAAGTAAAACAACTTCGAATTTGTCTTTAACTTCAGCTACGGCTGCTGCAGCAGGAGCAGCTGAGAATGATGCGGCAGAAACACCCCATTTTACTTCTAAAGCTTTGCTTAATTCAGCAAGTTCTAGAACGGTTAGAGATGATAAAGTTTCTGATAGTTGTTCAAGATTAACGGACATTTTTTACCTGTTAGTTGATGTTAATAATTTTAAAAGATGACACTACTGCTTCAAAGTTGCTAATCCCTTCTCAGGAGCAGAAAGAATTCTGACGAATTGAGATTGCGCGCCTTTGAGTACGCCGATGAAAGAAGAACGAACTTCTTCCAGAGAACCTAATTTCGCCATATCATTGATGGCGCTTTCGGTAATTAGTGATT
>CANGQE010000034.1 GCA_947455845.1 Rickettsiales bacterium | reverse complement strand
TGAGGCTCAAAAAACTAAAGAATTTTTTGATCCAAATTTTATTCCGACTGCTGGAGATATTTTTACTAAAAATTTGTCGACTTAGAAGTTGTTAGTTTGGAGGGTGGGTTCTTCAGTGCCGACTAAAGAGTCCTCATGCTACTACAACTTCTCTGGTCGAGCGGAGTCGAGACCATTTAGAGGTTCCTGCCTCTGATGCTGAAACAAAGGAGTCAAACATCAAGATGGTCTCTACTCCGCTCGACCAGCGAACTTTGCCAGAGAGCCTAAAAATTTGGTTTGCGTTCTGAATGAGGTGCCGTAGCAGTAAATTTTTTCGACCCATCATTTGGTTGTGGATAGGGTGAAGGATTCTTTTTAATGATGGTATTAGCTAAATAAGTGAGCTCTGTTTTCCTTCCTTCTTCAAGTTGTGACATTGTTTGATTAGATAATAACTGAGCTGTGGAGTCGGAAATATTAACATTAAATTTCTCCGACAGCATTGTTGCTACATCGTAATGCATATTGTGCAAAGCTGTATCAAAAGGTGTTTCTTGATTAATAGGATTAATCGCATTTCTGTCGCAGCCACTTTCAATTAATAGGCTGGCGATTTCGCCGTGACCATATTCACAAGCTAAATGCAGAGCTGTTTGACCTTGGTTATTTCTAGGCTCTAAATTTTCTCCGCTCTCAATTACAAATTTAGTAGCGGCAATAAATCCATATTGGCAAAGTAAATGTAAGGCTGTTGTATTGGAATCATCGGCAATATTGGGTTCTAGAGTGGTAAGAATTTTTTGTACAAAATTATCTCTTTGTTGAGTCCACATGGAATATAGGCGGGGATTGGCGATATCAAAATCGTTACCAAAGCTATCCAAATCTTTTTCAAGATTCAGACACATTTTTTTGAAAGATGCGATGAGCGCATTATTTCTTTCACCTTCATTTTCAATTGTTGCACAGCTCTTAATATCAAGCTCTAGATCTTCCCGAGATATAATTTTTATTGAATCCATCACGTGCGCACTAAATTCATCCTGTGAAAATTGAGCAGAAGTTTTTTCGAATATTAATCCATCTCGGTCCTCTTCTGCAAAATTCTCCGAGGCTTCAGAAAAATTATTTTCAACCAACATTTCTAGCGTGTCTTGGTGGCCGCAAATGTTGGCCAGATCTAAAGGTGTTTTACCTAGTGCATTTCTAAATGGCGGGTACTCAGCAAACTCTGCAAAATCTTCTGAGATATCGGAATATCTTTCTAAAAGCATTTGAGCAATTTCCGTGTGACCACTTTGACAAGCTAAATGTAATGCTGAATTGCCTTGGTGATCCCTAGCATCAATATCCGCAACCAAAGGAATGAGTATTCTGGCAATTTCACTTCCGGTAGCACAGGCAATATGAAGGGCGGTATTGCCTAGCGCATCCTCAATATTGACGTCAGCGCCCAGTTCAATTAATCGCTCAGCAAAATTTGCTAGTTCTATTTTAACAGCGCCATTTTTGGATTCATTGCGGCATAGGCGATGTAAGGCGGATGCGTCATTGTCATTGAGGGAATTAAAGTCGGCGATTTTTTTAGAAAATTTTGTGACCAGTTCAATGCAATCTTGAATATCAGAAACTGAGGTTAAATTGGTGCATAGTAGGTGTAAAACCGAATCATTTACTGAATTGCGGTCATTAAAATTAGCTCCGTTTTCGAGGAGAAAATTGATTACTCCTACAGCTTTATTTTCACAGGCGGTAATGATGGCTGTATTTCCCTCATTATTTTGGGCATGGATGTCAACTTCATTTTCTTCTAGAAATCTTTTGGCTAACTCGAGGCAACAATCTCCGAATAAACAAATACTGTGAAATGGGTAGGATTGCGAGTTAAAAATCTTATACATTTCTTCGTTCTCAACCTGAGGATCGTAGTAATCCTCGTCAAACTTTTCCATGCGGATTATTTCCAGAATTGGATCGAAACTGCTAGAGGAGTCAGAAGAGCGAGAACCAGAAGAGCTGGGTGTTTTGGACATAAAAATAAAAAAATAAGAATTAAGTAATCAGCAATGTTGCTTGGCCCGCTCTTCAAAAGCTGTCATCATTTTTACGGCGGCTCTTTCAAAAATGGGACCGATTACTTTGGTGAAGAAAAAAGAGTTAAATTCAAAATCCACGAAAAAATCCACTTGGCACTTCTGAGGTTCTAACCCACATATTCTCCATTGGTTTATCAGTTTTTTAAACGGTCCCTCAATTGCCACAACATCGATAAAGTAGCTGTGCTCACTGCTTTGACCATGCCTTACATCAGAGCGATATTTTTCAAAAAAGTTTTTGAAATTAACTAGCAAATCAGCCTGCAAATTTGTCTCAGAAATTATTTCAATAATTCTGGCCTGTTTGCACCAAGGCAAAAATTCCGGATATTTTTCAATATCCATCACCAGATCGTAAATAGCCTGTGCCGGATAAGGAAGTATTCTGGACTGAGTAAAAGAAGGCATTTAGCTAATTTTTGTCAATTTTTGCGGCCAGAATAAAATCATTCTCGCACAGCCCGTTAATCTTGTGAGTTTGAATCGAAATTTTGCAATAGCCCCAAGTGAAATCAAAATTGGGATGGTGCTGTTCTAGCTCAGCAATGGCGCCAACTTTATTTACGAATTCGAGAGTGGTGGCAAAATTGTCAAACTCAAATTCTTTGAAAATCCACTTACTGTTATTGGAAATTTGCCAGTTATTTATTTGCTCAAGGTGCTGTTCGCAAGTCTCGCGGTTGAATAATACTGCGCCTTCTGCGCAAGGAATACATTTTTTTTCGGCTAGTGTCATGGTTGTGGTTGGTTGAGGTTAATAATTATTGGGGGCGAGGATAGATCCTGAAACAAGTTCAGGATGACAATGTGGTGCGTACGAGAGCTACCGTCATCCTGAAATTGTTTCAGGATCTATCCTCATTGTTAAATCTTAAAGTTCTTCATCTCTTCACTATTCATCATTTCCTGCATTTTCTTCGGGTCAATTTTGCCCATTTTTTTCATCATTTTCTGCATTTGTTTATATTTCTTCAAAAGGCGATTGACCTCTTGAATAGTGCTACCAGCACCACGGGCAATTCTGTGCTTGCGCGACGAACTTAAAATATCGGGATTGCCCCTTTCCTTGGGAGTCATTGATAAAATCAAAGCTTCCTGCATTTTGATTTCTTTCTCCATACCGCCCAATTTTCCCAACTGTTCTTTCAACTTTCCGGCACCGGGAAGTAGATTAAGGATGCTACTCATGCCCCCCATCTTTTTCATATTGCGGATTTGGGATAATAAATCATCCAAATCAAACTGGCCTTTTTGCATTTTTTTCGTCGCTTTTTCCATTTCAGCAACGTCAAAAACTTCTTGTGCTTTTTCTACTAGTGACACCACGTCACCCATTCCGATGATGCGTGAGGCAATGCGCTCAGGGTTGAATTCATCAAGCTCGTCAGATTTTTCACCAATCCCGATAAATTTAATCGGACAATTGGTTGCAGCTTTCATTGTAAGTGCCGCTCCACCTCTGGAGTCACCGTCCAAGCGGGTTAAAATCGTTCCCGTTAATTGCAGTTTTTCGTTAAAATTTTTGGCAACATTGACGGCATCTTGCCCGATCATGGCATCCACAACTAGCAAAATTTCGGTAGGATCAACCGCGTTTTGAATTTCTACCAACTCTTGCATCATTTCGTCATTGATGTGAGTTCGTCCGGCAGTATCTAAAATTAAAACCTCGTAACCGCCTTCCGTAGCTTTCTGTGTAGCTTTTTTAGCGAGAAAAAGTGGTTTTTTGCTGGCGTCAAATTCGTCGCATTCAACTCCAACTCTTTGGGCGAGAATTTTTAATTGTTCGGCAGCGGCTGGTCTGTAAGTGTCAAGCGATGCGACTAAAACTTTTTTATGATTTTTATTTTTAAATCTTAATGCCAATTTGCCCGAAGTAGTGGTTTTACCCGCACCTTGTAAACCAACCATTAAAATGATGACGGGTGGTTTGACGTTAAAATTAATCTCGGCTTTTTCGCCACCGAGCAATTTTACCAATTCATCGTGAACAATTTTCACTACCATCTGTCCGGGTGAGACGCTTTTTACAACTTGCTGTCCCAAGGCCTCACCCTTTACTTTTTCAATAAATTCTTTGGCAATCGGCAAAGAAACGTCAGCCTCTAAAAGCGCGATTCTAATTTCGCGCATTGTGGCGTTAAGATCATCTTCCGAAATGAATTTTTTACCGGAAATAGTGTCGAAGATTTTGGTGATTTTGTTGGAGAAATTATCAAACATTTTTCAAAAGTTTAAAAGAGGGTTTGGATTGAGTTTGGGATTTTTGTTGGTCGAAATTTATCGGCTGAAACGCAGGCGATTTTTACATTTAATCGTGACAAAATCTCGTCTGCTTTTTTAATTTCCTGATACATCAAAATCGAGGCACTACGAATTTCCGTAACCACCACTGAAACTTCAATTAAATCGTCAAGCCTTGCCGGAGTAAGATAATCAATCTCGCACTTTCTAACCACAAAAACCAAATTTTCTTTTTCAGCCAAATCAGACTGTGAAATTTTTAAAGCACGCAAAAAATCAGTACGAGCGCGTTCAAAAAATTTCAAATAATTGGCGTAATATACTACCCCACCGGCGTCGGTGTCTTCATAATAGATGCGGTAGGTAAAGTTGTTGGTCATATTTTTTTTAATCAACCACCGTGTAACAATTCGGTGTTTCGTAAAGTTTAATTGCAACACATTTCACGCTTTTATCGGCAAAAAGCTTTGGACAAATTTCGGTAAAAATATAGTTAGCGATATTTTCTGCTGTTGGGTTTTCTTTGATGTAATAAATTTTCTGCCCTGTTTCTGCGGCAATATTGTTACCTAGTTTCTTATCAGCAATTGACAAGATGGTGTTGTGATCGAGATTGTCATCAATCCACGTCCCGAGCACTTGGCGAATTACACCAAAATCAATTACCCGACCTAAATTATCTAGCTCATTTGTCGTAAAAGTTGCTTCCAATGCATAACGATGGCCGTGCAACATTTTGCATTTGCTTTCGTGATTAATAATACGGTGAGCGGCATCAAATTCGATGCGTCTGGTGCAAGTGATCATTTAAAAAATTGATTTTTGTATTAGGAAATATGAAATGCGTTTTAGGCGGTGGTGCCAGAATTATCAACCTTCTTTAAGTCATGAGCGAAATTATAAAAAAACTAAAATTCGATCAAAATGGATTAATTCCGGCAATTGCTCAAGATGCCAAAAGCGGTGAAGTTTTAATGATGGCGTGGATGAATAAAGAAAGTTTGCAGCTTACAATCTCAAGCGGTTACGCTACTTATTTTTCGCGCTCAAGAAATTCTTTGTGGAAAAAGGGTGATACTTCCGGGCATTTACAAGAGGTGATTTCAATTACGACAGATTGTGATTTTGATTGTATTTTATTGAAAGTAATGCAGACCGGAGTTGCTTGTCATACTGGTGCAAGAAGTTGTTTTTTTAACAAGATTTTATGATTCTAACTTGGCTCGAAATTAGTAAATCTGCGCTTCTAAACAATGTGGCGCAAATCAAAAAACACCTTCCTAAAAAAACCAAATTTATTGCGGTTGTTAAATCAAATGCTTACGGCCACGGAATTTTGCAAGTGGTTTCTCAAATCAAAAGTAAGGTGGATGCCTTTGCGGTTTATGATTTTAATGATGCGCTTTTATTGCGTCAGAAGAAAATTACCAAGCCGATTTTGGTTTTGGGACGGGTGTTCTTAGAGCAAGTTTCTGTAGCGCGAAAGAATAATATTGAGATATCAGTTTCTAATTTGGATCTTTTGCACACCACAAAAGAAATTAATATCCATCTTTGTGTTGATACTGGCCTTGGTCGTGATGGTTTTGTTGTGGGTGACATGAAGCAAGTTCTAAAACTGCTTACGAAAAATAAAAATATTGAAGTAGTTGGTTTGTACACCCACTTTGCTGCACCCGACGACAGCGCTTTTAATGATTACACTAAAAAGCAGGTTTCTGAGTTAATGCTGTGGAAAAAATCTTTAGCTGAAATTGATATTCATCCTTTAACCCATGCCAGCTCTACCGCCGGAACGTTTATTTCGGAATTTGAATGCTGCTTTGATGCAGTGAGAATTGGTGGTGGGCTCTACGGCCTGTGGTCATCGCAGGAAATTATTGAGAGGCATCAAGAAAAAGTAAAATTAATGTCGGTTTTGTCGTGGAAGACTACGGTGGTTGAGCTGAAAGCCTTGGCCAAAGGAACTCACATTTCTTACGGTTGCACTTTTACTTTGCAGCGTGATTCCAAAATTGCGATTTTGCCTGTAGGATATTTTGATGGAATTCCGCGAATTAGTTCGGGAAAAAGCAGAGCTTTAATCAATGGAGTAAAGGTTCCACAACTTGGTCGTGTTACAATGAACATGATTGTGGTTGATGTAACTGACGTAAAAATAATAAAAGTCGGCGATGCTGCTTCTATTATTGGAAGTGATAAAAAAGAAGTTGTAAGTGCTGAGGATTGGGGGAATTGGTCAGGTTCGTTTAACTACGAAATTACTACCAGAATTAATCAGAATTTGTTGCGTAAGCTGGTCTAATCCTTAAGGAATCGGGGTGACATTATTAGCGAAGTAGGCAGAAGTCTAAACCTGTGCTTTGGGCCCATTGCCGTAGATGTCACCCCTTAGGGGAATTTTTAATCCGCGATTTATCCTTTGCAACTATTGCTTTCTTTCCGGCGATTTTAATTTGCTCGCCCGTGGCGGTAAGTCCGTTATAGGTTGTTCTAGATGTTCCCATCCATTGTTTGGTAGAGTCTAGGCACGTTAGCTTATGAGGCGCGCCACATCCTTTCTTTGCTGCTTCATCAGATTATTCATTGTACTTAATTTTGCTTTTGAGAATTTTGCACTCCGCTGTGGGTCGGGTTTTGTAACCACGACCCTAAGTTTGTATCAAACCTAAAACATGGGCTTTGATGCAAACATGTGGACGGAGTTACAAACTCCGTCCAGCGCCGTATATGTGAAGTACGAAATTTATTGTAGCCATTTAAGGCCGCCCTTAAATGGCGATTTGACAGCCTAGCTGTGAATCTGTCTTTTATCCACCGCCAATGCTGCTTCTTTAACCGCTTCGTTGTAAGTTGGGTGAGCGTGGCAAGTTCTGGCTAAATCTTCAGCTGAACCACCAAATTCCATGGCTACAACCACTTCGTGAATAGTGTTGCCAGCTTCGCGAGCAATGATGTGAGCGCCCAAAATGCGGTCAGATTTAGCGCAAGCTAGAATCTTTACAAAACCTTGATCGTCGCCAGTAGCGCGCGCTCTAGAGTTTGCCATCATTGAAAATTTTCCAACTTTGTAAGCCACATTTGCCGCTTTTAATTCTTCTTCGGTTTTACCAACTGAAGCAATTTCAGGGTAAGTGTAGATTACGTTAGGAATGACGTCGTAATTTACGTGACCTTTTTGTCCGGCAATCATTTCGGCAACTGAAACACCTTCATCTTCAGCCTTGTGAGCCAGCATTGGACCAGTTGTAACATCACCAATTACGAAGATGTTTTCAACTGATGTGCGTAGGTGATTATTTTCAATGAAACCGCGCGGATTAAGCGCAATTCCTACATTTTCCAAACCTAGATTTTCGGTATTTGGGCGGCGACCAATCGCAACTAAAACCACATCCGCAGTTAGAGTTTCTTTTTTACCGTCTACAACTGATTCAACTTCAACCACTGCACCTTTTTTGTCTTTTTTTACTGACACAACTTTTGTGGCAAGGCGGAATTTAAATCCTTGTTTTTCAAGGATTCTTTGGAAGTTACGAGAAACTTCGGCATCCATTGCTGGCGTGATTTTATCTAAAAATTCAATCACTTCAATTTCCGCGCCAAAACGACCCCAAACTGATCCTAATTCTAAACCGATTACACCTGCACCAATTACAATCATTTTTCCGGGAACTTTTTCTAAATCGAGCGCTCCGGTTGAAGAAACAATTACTTTTTCATCAATCTCAACACCGGGTAATTTTGTAACTTCTGAACCGGTAGCAATGATGAAATTTTTTGCTGAGATTTTTTCTTTTGATCCGTCAGCTTTAGTAATTTCAATGGTATTTTTATCCAAAAATTTCGCCGCACCTTCAAGTGAAGTAACTTTGTTTTTCTTAAACAAGCCAGCAATCCCGCCGGTAAGCCCAGTAACGATTTCATTCTTGTTAGCTAAAAGTTTTTTGACATCAATCTTAGGCTTAGAAACCGCAATTCCCAGCTTCTCAAACTGATGCTCGGCATCATGAAACTTGTGCGAAACTTCTAACAAAGCTTTAGAAGGAATACATCCCACATTCAAACAAGTTCCCCCAAGAGTTTTTCTCTTTTCCACACAAGCTGTTTTAAGTCCAAGCTGAGCTGCACGAATTGCCGCCACATATCCACCAGGGCCAGCACCAATTACTACTACGTCAAAATTTTGTTCGGTCATTTTAGTTAAAATTAAGTTTTAAGGGGAATTTTTAGGAAGGTTTCTTTGATTAATTCAAAAAAATTTTAAAATTCTAGCTTTGGTTTTGTGAGGATCAGGTGGGATTTTTTGTGGTTGTAGTGTAAAATTAAGATTGATGTAACTCTTTTAGAATCTTTTTGATTTGTTTTTTTAGAACCGGAATATCATCTTCAACTGTTGATTTTACTAGGTTGGGATCAACATCAAAATAATCGTGAATTATTTTGGGCCTCATGCCAATTACTAAATTCCACTCAACTTCGGGGAATTTTTTCTGAAATTCTTTAGATAATTTATTGGCTGCTTCGCCAATGATTTCAATGCATCTCTCAATTGCTCTTTCAGTTTTAATATCTTTCCAATCCGAGTCCTCAGAGAAAATTTCTATTTCTTTGATGGCATCTAGAATGTTGTGTAAGTAGATGGTTTGGTTTTTCATAAAGCGATGATTTCTGAAAAAATTTGTTCTTTGAGATGCTTGTTTACGGCTTTGTCGGAGATGATTTGAACTTTTCTTCCCGCTTCTTTTTCTAAAGATTGTTCAAGTCTTACTAAGGTCATCAAGGAAGTTTTGGTGCTAATTGCGACCAACAAATCCACATCCGAATTTTTAGTCTCTTCCCCACGCGCGACCGAGCCGAAAACGCGGATGTTGGACACGCCGTGTTTTGCAGCTATTTCGTAGATTTTTTTGCGATTTTTTTGGAGGAGTTCAAGAGTTTTCATGGGAGGAATTAATTCGGAGAATTTTTAAAATTCTAGGGGGAAAAGCCCTCTTTGAAAAAGAGGGTGGATCAATCGCGTTAGCGATTGAGACGGGTGATTT
>CANGQE010000033.1 GCA_947455845.1 Rickettsiales bacterium | reverse complement strand
GAATTGAAAGAAAGATTTGCTGACAGACATCACGAAAATACTCAAAAATTTTACAAAGAACATCTACGTCCCGAACATTTTTTAAGCGTGATTGAAAAGATTAAAGAGAATCAAAGTGAGTTAGAAATGCAGCTCCATAAAAATGCTTTTATTTACACTTTTGGCACTCTTGAAGAAAAACAAGATTATGCCGATGTAGTTGTAGCAAGGGTTCGCAATCTAGTAAAACTTGAACCGATTTTAACTAGCTGGGTTGAAAAAAACTCCAGCCAAAAATTTTCAGACCACACTCTGCGCACCATCATTGTCAGAAGTGATGAATTTGAAGCTGACCTAATGAATTCTAATTCTTCCGAGGGGAAAAAGTTTTTTCGACATATTTCCAACTTGTTTGAATCAATAAATGAGCGCGGCGAAGCGATTATTTCTATGCTTGATCAACATGATTCGTCGCTTCCTAGATCTGATAAGGTTGAGAATGAAAAAGCGATCCTTGCTCAAGCTGCAGATTTCAACCAATTTTTGGAAAGGGAACAAGCTTTAATTCAGGAAGAGTTAACTAAATTGGAACAGCACTACGCTGATTCAGACTATGTTTCCGGAAAAAATATTTTTGGCAGCATTCAGCACAGTTGGGAAGAGGATGTGAATTCGATCTCCCAGAAATTGACTGACATTATTGATACTCTAGCTATGCCTTTGGCCGAAGATCGGATGATTTTCGATTCGACCGCAAATTTTGGCTACGCCTCTCACAATCACGACTCCAGATCATTCAATATAAATTTTAGCAACACCCTTGATGAGGTGAACGAAGCTTCTAAATCTCAATCAAAAAATAATGAATTGTCCAATTCCTCCGACTCTTCAGCTGATTCTGATGAGGATAAGGAATCATCTAAACACTCTAAAAAATCGGATAGTTCTGATGAAGATGAGGCGCTCCCAACCCCACCTAGTTCTCCGAAAAAATCCCGAGAAATACAGTGGGATCTTTCCAAATCTGCCGAATATTCCGATGGATTACGCGAGATGATGAATTACGCCGCCGAAGAGCATGAAACAATTAAAAATAACCTCCTGCTTCTAATGACTCACCTTGGAGCTCACGATACTTTACTTCAGGTAAAATCACCCTCACCTCATCCTCATGTGGAGACTTCAGCATCAAGCACTCATAAACTTTCCGGCCAAGATTCTACCCGCTCCTACCATACTCAGTCATCCTGAACTTGTTTTAATGATTTATTGTTCTAGATAACATCTTCAAACCTAACATCATTCACAAATTTTCCAAATGCCAACCACTTTACGAAATCTTGAATTAGAATATATAAAGGCCACAGAAGCAAAACAGAAAGAGGTGATTTGGAAAAAAATTTTAGATGAATATTCACGAATTAATCTCAATGAACCAAAAAGCTGGGAAGAACTAAAAGAAAAATATACACGCGTTAGATTGGAACATCGCAATCAAGATGGCACAACAGATCCAACTAATAAACTAGAATCTCTTGTTATTGCTAGGCCTCACAATAGGTTTCACAGCGTTCCTTCACAGGAAAGTAATCTATTTTGGTTTCATGAAGCACATACACTGCATGATCAATATAAAGCAAAAGGGATGAGTGAGAGAATTATAATTACTGATTTACCAATACCATCCTGCTCTGAAAAAACTTATAGTGAACAAATGAGTTTATTTCGTAAGTATAAGTCGCGATTTGAAATAGCTCTCCAAAATGAACGGAATAGAATTCAAGAAAATGAAATTCTAAAATCTGAAGATCAAAAATCTAATTTAAGCGCAATAGCACCGATAACTCAAATTAACGAAACTACTTTTGAAAATTGGAATATAGAAGGCACTGCTGTCAAAATGATGGCTCAAGACTACAAAGAAAATCGGGTGGGAGAATCATCATTACCAAACCAATCCACGCAACAACCAAAAGCGGTAGAATTACTTTTAATTAATCCCCATTCTCCTGGCGAAGCTTTTTTAGGAAAGGAGCGTGGCAACAAATTTAGAGTCGCAAACCATTGCTATGAAAACCATCTCGAAATTGCGGAGACCATTGCCAATATTGCCCGCCTCGCCGCTTTGAAGAGCGGACTTTTAATAACAGAGGCTACAGATATTATTAGAAATGCTCGAAAATTTGGTGGAATCTCCAACATTTACAATTCTGGGACTGATTCTTACAACAACAGCACAATCAATAACACAACTGCTAAAAAATTCTCCAAATTATTTCAGCAAGAATGTGGAAAATGCGGAATTTACAGCGGTCGGGAAAATAAGTTGAAGACACCCGTAGTAGGGCTACGCACGGCCTTCGTTCCCGAGGAAGTGCTGATCTTATTAGAGAAAGATTCCGAAGTATCTTTTTCTCAAGAAGCTTTAGAACAAGAATTGAATTATAAACGCCTCAAAATAGTCTCCTTAGAAAGATAGCAGTAATCAAGAAACATCTTTTAGATCCTTCAAACAAGTTCAGGATGACAGTGGGGGTAGATTGTAGGCCTACTCACCCACCAACAACTTAACCATCACCTGATTCGCAACTCCATCCCCGTCAAAAACCTCGCCACGACAGAAATATTCATTCTTCAAAAAAAAATTCACCGCACTGCGACCAATGGCATCAGGGGCGTGACTGTAGATTGCAACCACACCCTCTTCCAAAACAAATTCTTCACAAAATTTTAATAACATCGAACCAATACCTTTGCTTTGCATTTCGCCTCGCACGGCAAGATTTTGCAATTTGTAAAGATTTTCTTCACGGATAAGAGTTACTGCGGCACAAACTTTGCCATCTAAAAATGCCGCGATTTGGGTGTTGGATTCTGTGGTTGGTTTTATTATTTTATTAAAGACTTCTTCACACAGGGCAATGGCATCGGAGTAATGCTTGGTGTTGGGAGAGAGAATTTTGAAGGTTAGGCTTGGGTTCATTCTGGCTTTTAGGTAAATATTTTGTTAGTCCGCGAAGCTACAGATAGCCATTTAAGACCGCTCTTAAATGGCGAATTAACATACTCTTCCAAATCGCTAAAAGCGATTTGGGGGCATGCTAAAAGCGATTTGAGTTTCATCCATGGCACTGCTTAAACTTCTTCCCACTTCCACAAGGGCAAGATTCATTTCTACCCACATTCCCCCAAGTTGATGGATCGCG
The DNA here is from genome assembly GCA_947455845.1 of Rickettsiales bacterium. Classification (GTDB taxonomy): domain Bacteria; phylum Pseudomonadota; class Alphaproteobacteria; order Rickettsiales; family UBA1997; genus UBA2645. Next base: position 6,448 of record CANGQE010000033.1, on the reverse strand, counting down.
CGGATCGCGTTCTTGCGGGTCAATATTCAATTTCACCGTTGTGTTTGAACGCACCGGTTTGGCTTCGCTTTGAATGAAGGCCGGATCGTTTCGGGTTTCGAACATTCTTTGTTTTGGCGCTTTAGCAATTAAATTAATTTCCTTTTCATCTTGCTCAACATTGATTTGCACGTGAGCAACACGGCTCACCACTTGCTCTTCAATTCTAAGCATCATTTCTTCAAATAAATCAAAGGCGTCACGCTTATATTCAATCAATGGATCTTTTTGGGCGTAAGCGCGAAGGTTGATGCCGTGGCGTAATTTATCGAGTGACAATAAGTGATCTTTCCATTCTGAATCTAAGGTGAGTAAGAAAACTTGTTTCTCAACTTGTCGCACCACCCCTTCTCCGTAAAGGGTTTCTTTGGCAGAAAAAATTTCTCCGACATTTCCTTCAATAAAGTTTAGAATCTCTTTTTCGGAAACACCGTCTTGCGCCGCTTGCGCCTTTAAATCAAACTTGGCGCCGTAAATTCTAAAAATTTCTTTTTCTAAAAGATCAATTTGCCACTGTTCCGAGTAAGAATTTTTTGGAATACAATCTTCCACCAACTCTTGGTTAATCTGGCTCGCAAACTTTTTCAGCTTGGATGAAATATCCTTTAAACCAATAACTTCATTACGCAGCGCAAAAATCACTTTTCTTTGCTGATTAACTACGTCGTCATATTTCAAAAGATTTTTTCTGATTTCGTAGTTACGCATTTCAACTTTATGCTGCGCGCTAGCTAGAGTTTTGGTAATCCACGGGTGGATGATGGCTTCGTCATCTTTCAAACCAAAAGTAGAAAGTAATGACTGCAATTTTTCCGAACCAAAAATGCGCATTAAATCATCTTCAAGAGAAAGATAAAATTTAGATTTTCCGGGATCGCCTTGACGACCTGAACGACCACGCAATTGATTGTCAATTCTGCGGCTTTCGTGTCTTTCGGTTGCCAGTACAAAAAGTCCACCGGCGGCGATGGAGATTTTTTTGTCTTCCTCAACTTTGGCTTCAACTTGTTTTTTTATTTCCGAGAAAATTTCCGGATCAGCATCGATCATTAATTTTTCAATCATCATTTCGGGATTACCGCCCAACATGATGTCTGTACCACGTCCTGCCATGTTAGTAGCAATGGTAATCGCCCCCGGTACACCGGCCTGCGCAATAATTTCTGCTTCTTGCTCGTGATATTTAGCATTTAAAACATTGTGCGGCAATTTGTGCGACTTCAGTAATTTTGAAAGATATTCTGACTTTTCAATACTGATTGTACCAACCAAAACCGGCTGCTTTTTAGCGTGAGCTTCTTCGATTGATTTAATGATGGCGTTGTATTTGGACTTTTCGTTTTTATAGATTTCATCATCTTCATCAAGCCTTGAAACCACGCGGTTAGTTGGAATTTCTACAACTTTTAACCCATAAATTTCTTCAAATTCAGTCGCTTCGGTTAAAGCGGTTCCCGTCATTCCGGCTAATTTTTTGTAGAGGCGGAAATAATTTTGGAAGGTAATCGAGGCTAAAGTTTGATTTTCATTACGAACTTTTACCCCTTCTTTAGCTTCAAGGGCTTGATGTAAACCATCAGCAAATCTACGGCCTTCTTGCATACGCCCCGTAAATTCATCAATGATGATGATGGTACCGTCTTTGACGATGTAATCGATTTCATTTTTGAAAATTTTGTGAGCCTTAAGAGCCTGATTAACGTGATGCACCAATGAAATATGAGCAGGATCGTAAAGAGAAGAGCTAGCTTCAATCGTGCCTGAAGCCTTCAACATTTTTTCGACGGTTTCAATTCCGGCTTCAGTTAGAAAAACACCACGATCTTTTTCTTCAAGCTGCACATCTTTTTCTGAAAGGCGTGGGATCAGGCGGTTAATGTCTTCATAAAGTTTAGAATTATCATCGGTAGGGCCGGAAATAATTAGTGGAGTGCGGGCTTCATCAATTAAAATCGAATCTACTTCATCAACAATAGCGAAATTTTTGCTACGTTGCACTACGCTATCCAACGAATATTTCATATTGTCGCGTAGGTAATCAAAACCAAGTTCGTTATTGGTGGCGTAAGTGATGTCGCAAGCGTAAGCAATACGGCGCTCATCATCATTGAGATCGTTGGTGAGACAACCAACTGACAACCCTAAAAATTCATGCACTTTTCCAACCCAAGCCGAGTCACGACGCGCCAAGTAATCGTTCGGAGTTACAACGTGAACCCCTTCACCCGCTAAAGCATTGAGGTAACAAGGCAAAGTAGCCACCAAAGTTTTTCCTTCACCAGTACGCATTTCGGAAATTTTTCCCTGATGCAAAACCATACCACCAATCAACTGAACATCAAAATGACGCATGTTAAGAGTGCGTTTAGCAGCTTCGCGCACAACGGCGAAAGCTTCGTGAAGCAAAGAATCAAGAGTTGCTCCCGACTTTACGCGATTTTTAAATTCAACAGTTTTTCCTCTAAGTTCGTCATCAGAAAGTGCAGAAATTTCTAGCTCCAGAGCATTAATTTTAGCAACCTCCCCCGCCATTGATTTAATGAAGCGATCATTAACTGACCCGAAGATTTTTTTTGCGACGAAAGAGAACATTTTTGTTTTGGTAAATTTTTAAATAATTTGATGATCCTTCTTCAAACACAGATCCTGAAACAAGTTCAGGATGACAGTGAAGGGAGATCCCAGAGTTACTGTCATCCTGAACTTGTTTCAGGATCTGTGTCAAACTCCGACTTAATAAAGTATTTTAATGTCGGCTCCACAAGCAATCAGCTTTTCTGCCAATCTTTCGTAACCTCTTTCTAAGTGGTAAAGTCTGTTAATCGTAGTTTCACCTTCAGCAACCAGACCGGCCAGAACTAAAGAAACCGAAGCGCGGAGATCAGTTGCCATTACTTCCGCACCCATTAATTTTTTAACACCTTTCACCACCGAAATATTTCCATGGGATTCAATATTAGCACCCATGCGCACCAATTCTAGCACATGCATAAAACGGTTTTCGAAAATGGTTTCTTCGATTGTCGAAGCGCCTTCAGCTACTGCCATCAAAGACATGAACTGAGCTTGCATGTCAGTGGCAAAACCGGGAAAAGGATGAGTAGAAATGCTGACGGGATGTATCACTGGAGAAGTTCTGGTCACCTCAATATCAAACTCACCAACTTGCTTAATTATGATTCCGGCTTTTTCTAATTCTTCTCTAAAACCACCAAGAAGCCACATTTCAACGCCGAGCAATTTAATTCTACCACCGGTAATTCCAGCAGCAACCGCGTAAGTACCGGCCTCAATACGATCAGCGATGATACGGTGACGCGCCGCGTGCAATTTTTCCACGCCTTGAATTTTAATTTGCGGCGTTCCTGCTCCTTGAATTTTTGCACCCATTGCCGTCAAACATTTAGCCAGATCAATAATTTCTGGCTCGCAAGCAGCGTTGTTAATTATAGTTTCACCTTCAGCTAAAGTTGCAGCCATTAAAGTATTTTCAGTAGCTCCAACTGAAACTTTTTCAAAGTTAATTTCAGCACCTTTTAAGCGACCGTCAACGTGAGCATCAACGTAACCACCCGTCAATTCAATTTTTGCTCCCAGCTTTTCCATTGCCTTTAAATGCAAATCGACGGGACGAGTTCCAATTGCGCATCCTCCCGGAAGAGAAACTTTAGCCTTGCCCATACGCGCCAATAATGGCCCTAAGATAAAAATTGAAGCCCGCATTTTGCGCACTAATTCGTAAGGAGCGATCGGATTAGAAATTTCTTTGGCATTTAAAATCATGGCGCGACCTTGATTTCCTAGGTCGCAGTCCATGCCATCAAGCTCAACACCAATTCCCAGATTAGCTAAAAGATTAGCCATTGTTGAAATATCGGAAACGTGAGGAACGTTTGTGAGAGTAAGCTTTTCATCAGTTAAGATTGAAGCGACCATTAATGGTAAAGTGGCATTTTTTGCACCGGCAATTTGCACTTCACCATCTAATTTTTTTCCACCTTTTATCAGGAGTTTTTTCATTTTATTTGTTTAATTTACCTAAAATTCATTCGTCATTCTTGAGCACTTATCCGTTAAACCAAGTAGTTCTTACCTAAGGGACAATACCAAAATTAAAGTTATTTCTTTTCGTAAGTTCTAACCAAAGAATCCAACAAACGCAGACCGTAACCACTGGCTCCTTTAACTGCCATTGCATCACCCTTTCCTCTCCAAGCAACACCTGCAATATCAAGATGGGCCCATTTGGTTTCGCCAACGAAACGCTTTAGAAATTGTGCTGCTGTAGTACTTCCGGCTCCACGACCTGAACCAACATTTTTCATGTCAGCAATATCTGAATTAATCATTTCATCATATTCTTCGCCTAGAGGTAAACGCCATGTACGCTCTCCTGTTGTAGAACCACAACTTTGGATTTTGTTAGCAAGATCGTCATCATTACTGAATAATCCAGCATAAACGTCAGCCAAGGCAACAATGATTGCGCCCGTCAAGGTGGCCAAGTTAACCATGATTTTTGGTTTAAATTTAGTGTTAGTGTAATGCAAAGCGTCAGCTAAAACTAATCTACCTTCAGCATCCGTATTAATTACTTCAATTGTCTGACCCGACATTGAACGCACAACATCACCCGGTTTTACCGCAGTTCCTGATGGCATATTCTCCACCAAACCAATCACACCAACCGCGTTAACTTTTGCTTTTCTTTGTGCCAAGTTACGCAACAAACCAACTACTACGGCAGATCCCGCCATGTCGGTTTTCATGTCTTCCATGTTAGTTGCAGGCTTAATTGAAATTCCACCAGTATCAAAAGTTACACCCTTACCAACGAAGGCTAGAGGCTGTTCTTTAGCAGCTCCGCCATTCCATTTCAAAACTACTAATTGTGATTCTCTGGCACTACCTTGACCCACGCAAAGAAGGGAACCCATACCTAATTTTGTCATTGCAGCTTCGCCTAGAACTTCAACTTCCAAACCCTCTTTTTTAAGAGTTTTGCAAATGGCGGCGTAGCTTTCAGGATTTAAAATATTTGATGGCTCAGAAACTAAATCACGAACGAAGAAAATATTGTCAGCCAAAATTTTAAGCTCGGAGAATTCTTTTTGAGCCTTAGTTACATCTGTTGCCATCAAGGTTATTGATTCAACTTTTAACTCTTTATCTTTTTTCTTTTTTTCGAAATATAAGTTGAAGCGGTAACTTTGTAAAGTCGCTCCAAAAGCAATAGCGGCTAAATCTTTAGCTGCATTTTTTGATTCAAAAAAGACGCTGCCATTTTTAATTTTAGCTGAGTTTAGAAGCGCTGCAATTCGTGAACCGATTTTCTGCAAAGACAATTCGTTTAACTTTTTTTCTGCTCCCGCACCCACAACCACAACCAATTTATCATTATTAGAAACCAACTGCGCTTGATTATCTTTACCCGAAAATTCCAAATTTTCTTTAGCAAATTTTACCGGTTTTAACGTTGATTTTTTTACCTGCTCTTCAGTTAAAACCAAAACAGCAACAGAATTTTTTACAGTAGAAAAATCTACCGATTTAGCGAAGTTGATTTTCATATTGATTGAATTTTAAGTGGAAAAAAACGAGAAGTTGGTAATCTAAAAAGGATTGATAATTGGTCAATTGTTAATTGGCGTTTTTCTGTTTGGATTTCAGATAGATCCTGAAACAAGTTCAGGATGACGATGGAGGAAGATTTTTGAAATACTGTCATCCTGAACTTGTTTCAGGATCTATTAAACTAAAGTTCCTAACTAGACATGAACGACCTAACTCTAATCCTCTCCCTCATCAGCCTCGGATTTTTCGGTGGATTCACCCATTGTGTCGGCATGTGTGGACCTTTTATTTTAACGCAAGTCAGTAATCGTTTACAGAAAACTTCCCTCGCAAATTTTTCTAACTTTCAAAGATTAAAAAATCTGGCTTTACTGCCTTACCATTTAGGACGCATCTCCACTTATTCTTTAATCGGGTTTTTTTGCTCATTTTTAACTACCAACATTCAAGACTTTGTCGGTTTTAGAATTTTCTCCGCCATCTTTTTACTTGCCGCCGCAGTAGTTTTTTTAAACTTATTTTTTGAAAGAAATATCCTAGCCGGACTTAAGCTACCACAGAAAATTAGATTGCCATTTAAATCAAAATTTTTAAAAAATAGCGCCTCAAATTTTTCCAAAAGAATTTCATTTTTATTCCAGAATCCTCAAGGCTTAAACGGTTATTTCCTTGGCGTTATTCTTGGTTTCATTCCTTGCGGACTTCTATACGCGGCATTTTTAATTGCCGGAGCAATTGAAAATCCTGCTCTTGCCGCGATCGGAATGATTTTTTTTGGCATTAGTACCTTTCCGTCTTTGTTTTTAACAGCTTGCGGCGGTCATATTTTTACAAG
>CANGQE010000032.1 GCA_947455845.1 Rickettsiales bacterium | reverse complement strand
GTGTTGTTAATTATAATTTTGATCAAGCCGATTTTTTAGAAAAATATGAGCAAGATATTTACAGCACTTTTGAATATTTAAAACGACTCTTCCCTGATTTATTGATGGTCGATCTTGATATTATCAATATCTTTCCCAAGGAAGTTCTAGAGTCGATTAAGCGCGTTCAAAATGTCGAGTTAAACTTTATTGGCTACACGCCTTACGAAGTTGCGATTAAGACCGGCCACGAAAAAGTTGTACCGGAAAATAGTAATTATTGCGACTTACTAATTTCAAGAATTTTTTCCAAAGAGAAAAAAATTCTAAAATTCACCATCCCAAGAATTGTTATCTTAGAGAGGTTTTTTCTCTCTTTAAAAATATCTTACTTCTCCAACCTAATTCTATCGCTCTTGATCTGCGCCACAGTCGTAGTCGCGATTTTTTCTGAAAGCGAGATTAGACAATCTATTGAGTCGGTTGAAACACAAAAATTTTCCGCTCTAGAAACTCTTTTAAAACTGAAAAGAACCGCTTTGATTGAAGGAACTGACCTTTCCAAAGTAACCGATTTTGGTAAAATGGAAGAGGCCTTAGGCTCAGTTGGAATAAACTTCACCGAATATTACATTGGTCTAAAATTCCTTAAGGATTTTGATGTGAAACTTAATAGTTTTGGTTATTCCTTGTCAGGATTTAACGCCAAAGCTCCAACAAATAATACTAATTACCAAATTAGCTTTGGCGGCACAGTTCTTAATAAAAGCGGGGATATTGAAGATTTATTTACAGAGTTTGATGCGCTAGTTAATGAAGTTAAAAAGAATCTTAGTAACAATCAGATTAAATATTCCGAACTGCCTCGCGACATTAACTTCAACCAAAAATATTACAGCTTTCCGATTGATTTTACTCTAACCGAAAAGAAATGAAAATTCTCCATTTACGCAAAAAAAATATCCTTAACTTTTCAATCACGGGCGTTTTGTTGGTTATTTTTAGCGGCGTAATTTTTTACAATATTCACCAAAGAAATAGCCTGCTGAGCAATGTCGATAAGATTAAATCAGAAACATTACAGATTCAAAGCGAGACTACCGATCTAGAAAGCAAAGCTATTGAACTCAGCAAATACAAAGAATTATGGACTCAAATTAACGAAAATAAAAAAATCACCAATGGCATCAAGATGGATGAGGTAAATGCCAAAATGTCTCTACTTGCTGAAAAATATTCCATTCTTCCACCATCTATTAAAGTTACCCTACCCGAAACTCTTAAAGGCGGATTATTTGAGCGTGATACGATAACTGTTTTACTATCGACGGTAAATCTTAGCTTTAGTGCTGCTAATGATATCAAGGCTCTATCCTTCATCTCCGAGTTTGTAGAGTCCCTTCCGGGATATACAGTGATCACCAATTTACAAGTTAAGAAAAATAAAGATTACACCAATCAAGACCTTATAGATCTTAGCTCCGGCAAAAACTCCGGCACAGTTAGCGGCGTTGTTGATTTTTATTGGTACGCTTTCAAAATCAAAGAATCAGATGTTTCAAAAGACGCGGCTGGTATAAAAAAATAAATTCAGAAGCCATAAATGAGTCAGAACCTTTGTAAATTTTTTCTATTAATATTGTTAATATCGCCACTATTTAATCTTGGATCCGCTGCTGCACAGGGATTTTCGGAAGAAAACTTGCCGGACAAAACAGTAGCAAAAACTACCTCAATCGACAGTCCAACTATTACCGATGGATCAAAATCCACCTTAATAACTAAAACTAAAAGTGGCTTAGCCAACCTTTTACTTGGTAATAAAGTTGGATCATTAATGTTTACCGATGATGAAAATAGTAATATTGATCGCGCTGTTGACTCATTAAAAAATAATCAAATTTACTCTCCTGACGAAACCGAGGAAGAAAAAGCTGCAACTGATCCCAATGCCAAAAAAGAAGCTCCTAAAGCTGAAGAGAGAAAAAATGACGAAAATGAAAAATCTTATATTTATCTCGCCTCAATTATTTACTTCACGGAGCAAGATTGGGTGGTTTGGGTAAATGAACAAAAAATTACTCCTAAAACCAATATTAGGGGCAAAGAATTATATTTAAGATCCGTACAAAAAGATCGGGTAGATGTGATGTGGGCAATCAGCATTAGTAAGTGGAAAATTTTATCCGGCCGCAAATCAGAAACCTCCGCACCAAAAATCAATGCCAATAATCAAGTGGAAGTGAATTTTAGTTTGAAGCCAAACCAGACTTTTATTTTAAGCACTAACAGCGTTGTTGAAGGAAAGGCCGTTATTGCACTATTGAAGAAGAAGGAAGAGGAGAAGAAGGCAAAAGCGGCAGAGAAAACTGGCGCGGTTAGAGCTACTATACCAAAGTAAAAATCTATCGATCGCACTAACTTCGTCTTTTTGGTAAAAATTAAAACCCAAAAAACCAGCGGTATATTGATACAGCAAGTTTTTTGGGTTTTAATTTTTCCTCAAAAATACTTTGTTATTGCGATCGATTTTTTCTTCCTTGTCACATCCCGCTGCTCGAGCGGAGTGGAGACCTACCTGAAACTTACGCTCTTTTTTTAAAACATTGAGCGTAAACTTCGGGTAGGTCTCGACTCCGCTCGACCAGCGAAAACTAATCTGACAACTTCTCAAACATATTCTTCAAAGCCAGCTCAATCACATCAAAAACTTCCTCAAAAGCACCAGAAGCTTTGTAATAAGGGTCTATTACTTCATCATTCCAATAATTTTCCGTTTCGCAAAACTCTAAGAATAATTTGATTTTATCTTGCTGAGCCGGCAGTGCCGCTCGCAAAAGTTTAGTTTGATGGCTCCTATCCATGCACATCAAAAAATCAAATTTATCGAAATCAGCTAAAGCAATTTTACGTGAAACAATTTTATCGAAAGAAACTCCCCTTTCTATTCCCGTAGCAACACTTCTTGCATCTGGAACTTCACCCGCATGATAACCATCTGTACCGGCTGAATCAAAAATAAAACTATTTTCCAAGCCCAGATCTTTTGCCATGTGGCGTGCAATGGCTTCAGCAGAGGGAGATCGGCAAATATTACCGGTGCAAACAAAGAGAATTTTTTTCATTTGAGTCATTTAATGAGACTTAGAAGAACTTTTGAAAATCAAAAGTATTAGCAACAATAGATAGATCCTGAAACAAGTTCAGGATGACGATGGGGAGAGATCTATTACACTTCGCTCCGACCTAAAACTTATCCTTCTTCTTAAAGAAAATAATATGAAGAATTATCGCAGAAAGCATAACTAAAGAGCAGACATAGAAAGCGAGGGGATTTTCGCTTCCGGGAATTCCTCCGACATTCATCCCGAAAAGTCCCGTCACGAAAGTTAGTGGCATAAAAACCACCGTAATCAAAGAAAGCTTATACATGCTGGTATTGAGTTTTTCACTCAAAGCATTGCCCAACTCATCATGCAAAATTTGGGATCTGTTAATAGCCTCATCAACTTCTTCAATCATTCTTGTGGCCTGATCGAGATTTTCTTGAAAATGCCTTTTAGCCCAATCCTCAATCCATTCTTGGCTAGAAAACCGTAACTTAGCAATAACCTCTTTTTGCGGCGCTAAATAACGCTTAAACACCGCCGACTGGCTTCTTATTTGCAGAACTTCTTCACGCAATTTGATATCGTGACTGGTCATTATTTTTTCTTCTAAAATATCAATTTTTTCATTCATACCGTAAAGAAAAGGCGAGGTATTGGAAAAAATTTGATAGATTAAATTATATAAAAATTCACCGGAACTTTTGATCGTCTTTCCCAACTCAATATGCTGACAAATATCATAAACCGCTTTCATGTCTCGACGCTGAATCGAGATCACGCGCTCACTATCAATCCACATCCGAATTGATACCATGTCTTCAGGCTCGGCATTTTGGTTAAGATTCACACCCCGCAAGATAATCAAAAAACCCTTTTCAAAATCTATGATTCTAGGACGTGTTTCTTCTGCAATTAAGGCATCAACAATGAGGTGATCTAAATAAGAGACTTCACGCTCTACCCATTTTTTTGTAGATTCATTATTAGCATCAAGATGAACCCAAGCTAACCCTTCATTTTTTACTTCTGCAGCAGCACTTCGTTTATTTAGTTTACAACCCTTGCCCTCTTTATCAAAAGCGTAGGAAAAAAGAATGGGGCTGTGTTTCATGAGTAATCACTAATTAATCTTGCGAAGAGAGGCAATTTTTTTACCTGTATCACCGTTTGCTTTGGTAAAGTTTGAAATCAAAATCATCGATTTTTCGTCAACCAGATACATTCTATCTTCAAATAACACCTCTTCTTTTTTATCCTTACCACGTAAATTCAGACTATAAATCATTTGTGCCGCATTACCAACTTGTTTGCCTTCGGCCGGTTTTATAAAATCATGCCCAACCACTACAAATGTATTATCAGCCTCAAGAGTAATTAACCAAGTTCTGTTATCTTTGTTACCCTTATCATCTGTTAGATTATATTGTATCACGCCCTTATTTTCTTCCCACTTACCGTTAATTTTATTAGTTAAAGTTCCGGTAATGTTTGCATCTCCGTCTTGCACAATTGCGAAAGCTTCGATGTCACCGCTAAAGAATTTTCTAATATCGATCTTGACGCCTTTATCGAGGGAATCCAGTTCTACTACACGCTTGGGAGATAGTAAGCCATCAACGTAAGCACAAGATGAAATGGTAGAAACCAAGACAGCAATAATAGAGAAGCGAAAAATACTTTTCATGAATTTGGTGATTTGTTTAGAAGAAATAGAATTAAAGAATGTAAAAAAATTTTAAAAAACAAAATGTAATCTGCCTTAAAATTTAAATTTATAATTTAAGTACCATTCTTGGAAGAAATAGAATTAGTGCTTCCTACAAATTAGTGCTTCCTACGCGCCGCGATACTTAAAGATTCCACCGCTAACGTAAAGAATAGTGCAAAATATAAATAAGCTTTGTCTATATGAATATGTAAGCCGTCACAACATAAAATCACCCCAACCATGAATATAAAGGATAGGGCAGCAATTTTTAGCGAGTGATATTTGTTTAAAAAATCACTGATAAAGCCCGATGCCATATACATTAATATCATTGAGATCACAACAGCTGTGACGATGACGGGAATATTTGAGGTCATTGCTATTGCAGTAATTATCGAGTCGAAAGAGAAGACAAAGTCAATTACCGTAATTTGAATAACTGCAGCAAAAAAACTTTGTCCGACATGAATTTCCTTACCTTCCTTTTTCTCGGAATCCATAAAAACATCGTTAAAAATTTCCAAACCACCTTTAATCATCAAGAATAACCCACCGCAAATCAGCAATAAATCTTTGAAGGATACTCCCCTTTCAAATAGATGAAATAAAGGATTGGTCAAAGTCATTACCCAAGACAGCGCCAACAACATTAAAACACGAATTACAAAAGCTGCCGTAAGCCCAAAAATACGTGCTGATTTACGAAACTTTTTCGGCAATTTTTGCACTACTAATGCTATAAAAATAAGATTGTCGATTCCTAGGATAATTTCAAGGAAGGTTAGAGTAACTAAGCTTAACAGCGTATCATATCCGATCATTTCCATAGCGCTTAAGATTTAATTGAGATTAGTTTTTTTGAATGAAGAAAAGTTATTAGTGGCTGAATTGCCAAGCCTAAAACCGAATAATAATCGCCTGAAATTCGGCTAAAAAGATGTTTACCTAAAGATTCATATTTGTAACTACCTGCACAACCCCAAGGCTGGTCGGTTGCAACGTAACTTTCAATTTCTGCGTTAGTCATTTGGCGCATTGCCATTTTTACGCGCGAAAATTTTCGAAAAATAATTTTACCGTTAAAGGCGATTACCACGGCATTATTTTGAAAATGGATTTTACCATTGAATTTTTTTAACTGCTTTAAAGCTTCGGCAGCATTATTTGATTTGGAAATTTCTTTTTCTTCAAATTCACAAACTTGGTCAGAACCGATAACATAAGCGTCGGGAAGCTTGTCGCTAATCGACAAGGCTTTTTGTTCCGCTAAATACATCGCTAATTTTTGCGGAGCTAGTTTTAGATTTTTTTTAGAATTATCTTCGTCGAAAAGCGGCGCAACAACTTCAAATTTCAAAGCCACTTCTTCCAAAATTTTTTTACGAATTTTGGAAGTTGAAGCGAGAATCAATCTGCAATTATGCGTAACTAGCATTGTTTCGAGTTAAGATTAATCAGCGTTAAAAACTTTCTTTCCATCTCAGGATTATTCTTAAATTCACCCGTCATTGTTTTAGTTATTGTCGAAGTATTGATTTTATGGATACCGCGAGTAGTCATGCATTGATGTTCAGCGTCAATTAGAACAGCTACACCTTTTGGTTTTAAGACGCGATTAATAGTGTCCGCAATCTGCGCGGTCATGGTTTCTTGGGTTTGCAAACGTTTGGCGAAAATATCTAGCAACCGCGCAATTTTACTAATTCCTACCACTTTTTTATTTGGAATGTAAGCAATGTGAGCCTTACCCAAAAATGGCACCATGTGATGTTCGCAATGTGATTCCATGCGCATGTCTTTTAACAAGACTAAATCATCGTAACCTTCAACTTCTTCAAAAGTTTTACCCAAAACTTCATTTGGATCAACATCATAACCGGCAAAAAATTCACGGTAAGCGTTCACAACTCTTTTAGGAGTTTCAATTAAACCTTCGCGATCAGGATTATCGCCCGCCCAAGCAATCAAAGTGCGCACTGCATCTTCAGCTTGCTTTTGAGAAGGACGCGCGGTTTTTTTAGCCAAGCTAAGCTTGTCTTGATTAGGATTTTTTTTCATTTCGTTTTTTAAGAGATTTTTTTCACAGGGCGTTAAGTAAGGCGCGAAACGCTAATAATGCTTAAAGAAAATACAAGCGCGGATGTTTATTTAATACGATATTTGTAAACACTCGCATCAAAGGAATTAAATGTTGAAACTAAAATTTGCCTAAATAAGTTCGGGAGGAATCTTTCCGCTTAGCGAAAGCGCTACCGGCAACAATCAATATTCACAAATCAATTTCACCAATCAATTTCACACAGGGGCCAATTATGAATAAACGTTTCTTAACACTTTTAGCAGTTTCTGCGTTCTTTACATTCAACGCTCAAGCAGCAGGAATCGGTATTTTAGACGTTGAAAAAATCGTTAAAGAATCAACTGCAATGCGCGACATCCAAAGCAAAGTCAGCAAGAAACAAGATGAATATCAAAAAGAAGTTACCAAAAAACAAACAGCTTTAGAAGCTGAGCAAAAAAAGATCGAAGGCAAAAAATCTCTACTTTCAAAAGAAGCCTTTGAAAAAGAAACTACCGCTTTCGAAAAGAAAGTTGACGAACTTAAAACCTTCGTTGATAAAAAACAAAACAGCTTAAAAAAAGCTTCAGTTGACAGCATGAGCAAAGTTAATGACAAAATCAAAGACATCATTGCTGACATCTCAAAAGAAAAAGAATTGGACGTAATCGTTCCAGCTTCTCAAGCTCTTTACTACAGAGATGATCTTGATATTTCTGCTGAAGTTTTATCTAGATTGAACAAAAAAATCACTAAAGTTGATGTGAAGTTTGAGTAGTCAAAATTCGTTAGCTTAAAAGAAAAAAAACCTCGGATGAGAAATCATCCGAGGTTTTTTTATGTTCTGGAAAGCCCTCTTTAAAAAAGAGGGTGGATGATCGCTTAGCGATCAGACGGGTGATTTGCCAGAAACTTGCTCATTCTTAAATCACCCTTCCGCCACACGTTTAGTTTTGAACTACTACAAAAGACCGCTAAAGGGTGATAAAGATTTGGAATTGGTTTTTAGTAATTGAGCACCTTGCTCAGATCCTACAGCCGTACTTGGATTTGGCACATCATCTTCCTTAATTGAAACTGGTGTTAGGCTTAGACTAGAAGCCTCTTTGACAGTTGGAGTCAGCTTGAGCTCTTTTTTCGGTAAAGGTTGTGGTATTGGAATTGGAGAATGTTCTCCCTGCAATTCCATAAAAGCTCACCTACTCGATTGACCAATCTTGCGTTTGTTCAATCTTAACGCAATTTTCTGCGCCTCTTGCTGCTTTAATAAATCATTTTGAAGAGATTTTCTTTCAAGTATTTCTCTCACTCCTTAAAACTATTACGATTTAACCCAATCGGGGTAGCACCTATACTATTTAAGGCTTTAATATCAACACCGGCATCAAGCAAACTTTTGGTACATTCAACCGACTCTTCAAAAGTTTTACTACCCGCCAAAGCAAAAAGTAACGAAGTCGGATCTAAATTTTCTCTTCCTAAACGATCAGCAATTATTTTTACTTGCTCTAAATTTTTTTCTTCGGAAGCGACTTGAGAATTATTGGCGCCAATAAATTTACTCATGAGTTCGAATTCTAATAATTAAAGAAAATTTTCAACCCGAGGTAGCGTTTTTTAAACTTCTATCTTTTTGAAAATTTTTCATAAACGCTCAGCAATCTTACGGTGTCGACCTTAGTGTAACGCTGTGTTGTGGATAAATCTTCATGTCCCAGCAATTCCTGAATTGACCGTAAATCACCACCCGCTTCCAAAAGATGGGTGGCAAAAGAATGGCGAAAGGCGTGAGGGGTCACCGTATCAGGTAAATTAAGGTTGCGCCTCACTTTAGCAATCAAACCGCTAAAATCGCGAGGAGTATAAACCTTACCTTTGGTACCTAAAAAAATTGGCTCATCAAATTTTATTTCAAAGGGGCAAAGCGCCAAATATTCGGTAATTCTTCTACTAACAATCAAAGGCATTGGAAGCATTCTTTGCTTCTTTCCCTTCCCCGTTACAATCAAAGTTTGATCATTTTCTAGGCTTTTTTTAGTCACCGACAAGGCTTCCGAAATCCGCAAACCGCAACCATAAATTAAAGTCAGCAAAGCCAAATCACGCTTCAATTTCCACTCTATTTTTTGAGTCGCAGCAATCTCTGTAAACATCCTTTCAATATCCACAACATCAACAGCCTTAGGAATTGCCTTAGAAATTTTTGGCGTTTTTATTTTGCTGATTTCACGATTAGCCAGTAAATTATTTTGATTAAAAAAATGAAACATCGAGCGCAAAGAAGCCAAACCGCGAGCGTTAGAAGAGTTAACATGATCCGCTGTCCTTTCTGACAGCCATTTTCTAAAATCATGCACGGTTAAATTTTCTAAATCACATTTTTCGATAATTTTTCCTTTGCTCCTAAAAAGAAAATCCACAAAATAAAAAATATCAATTCTGTAAGAACTCACCGTGTGAGCAGAATATCTTCTTTCCACCTCCAAAAACCGCAAAAATTTTCTAATCAGAGGTTTTACTTCTTGATTAGCTTTATCCTCTATTACCAAGGCCTTAGACATTTTATGAAAGTTAAATTTTTAGCAGTTTTTTTTATCGCTCTAACTTTTTCAAACGCAGTTTTTGCTGCTGAGAAAAATACTCAAGTTGAAATTTGGAATAGCGCCGAAGGGTTAAAAAGACTAGAGCGCAGCCAATTTAAAAATGATTTTTACCAATTAGTTAATTTTTTCCAACCTCAAGAAAACCCGCTTTATTGCAGTGTCGCCACCGCCACTATCATTTCAAATGCCCTTGATTACGGTAAGATTGCAAGTCAAAAAAATTCCGAGACTCGCAAACCACAAACAGCCGGCGGCGGCATTATCGAATATCGCCTTTATTCGCAATCGACTTTTTTTAACGACAAAACTGAAAAAGTTAAAAAGCGTAGTATAGTTGAATATCGCGAACCAAAAGCTGGATCAACCACTTACGATCCC
>CANGQE010000031.1 GCA_947455845.1 Rickettsiales bacterium | reverse complement strand
GTTAGCGGAAAAAAATTGGCTAATCTTGTTATAAGTATTGTTGTAATCAACGAGATCTGAAGTTGGTTTTGGTATACCATTTTGATCAAAGTATTTACGCACTTTTAACGAAAGGGCTTGTGCCACTTCGTATGATTCTTTAGTCAAGTCTTCCAAATCTTTTGGCAATTCTAACTTGGCTTGATTTGCAACTTGGCGTAGGATTTCCGCTCCATTAGCAATCTCTGATATACTCGAGTAATTATTGTAAATTTTACTAATTCCATCAATAAGATTTTCATAATTTTGACGAACTATTCTCCTTTCTTCCTCAGAAATTTTAAATTCAGTATTCCGCTTTTGTTCTTTTGAGATTTGGTAAGCTCCGTAACCAATAAAAAGCGATCCAATGGATCCAATCATTGAAAATAGTTCGTTATACTTACCATCAATTCCTTTTAAATTTAAGGCAGTAAAAGTAATAAAAATTATTGCTAATGTTATGATTAAAGCTTTAAGAAAATTTTTAAACTCAATAAGCATTTTCGATATTTTTATTAGATTTTTTCGGCAAAAAGTTTTTCTTTGAAACAATCGACCTGCCTAATTTTTTCTCCAACTCTTTACGAGCATTACCGGCAATTTTTCCACCGATCTTAGAATCTTCTTTTAGTTTTTTAGTGCCTTGTGAGTCTTCGTTACGGTGAATTTCTGTAGTAGAGCGTTCACCCAACATGGTAAAAATCAATTCAAAATCATCCATGTGGTCGCGCAAATTATGACGCTTCAGACCTTTATGATCCTTGTATTCAGAAGGCGTTAACCCAAATGTCGCTTTCGATATTTCTGCCGTTAAAATCTCGTAATCACGATTTTCCTCAGCCCCTCTTTTTTTCCATTCATCAGTTAGTTCTTCACGAATTGCAATGCCGCGCATTCTTTTTTCAATCCAATCTTCAGGATAGCCCTTTAATTTGTAGAGCATTCGTGTGCGCTTTGTTGCAAGCTCAGGATTTTCAATTTCCTGTACACGTTCGTACCCAACTTTAGCGAGCCAACGTTTGAAAGGCTCAGCTTTTGGCGAAGGGATGGATTGAATGATGCGGAAGATGCCTTCAGTGCTGGCGCAGTTCATTTTTTGCAAACCGCCTTCAGTCTGAATTGAAAGGGGGTGTACAATTTGTACCCACCCTTTGTCTAATTCAGAATCACGCTGCCGCATGCGACTGATATATTGTTTGGGATCGCTAGATTCAGTAAGCGCAAATATCACATCCTGAACAGCAAACCACCATTCATTTTGATGAATTTTTTTACGGATTTTTTGTCCTTTAAAAAAGGCAAATGTGGTGTTTTGTTCTTGTGTTTTCATATGGGTTTTGGGTTTAGTAGTTTTAGAGCAAGGCGCCATCCTTAACGCGTGAGTGTCGAGGATGACGAAGTTATTTATTCTGTAACCGTGGCTTCAACTGTGTTTGACTCTTCACCAGTCTCTTCCCCAGTCTCCGCATCATCCACTTCTTTATTTCCGGTATGCGCAATTCTTGCAACCGACACTACAGTTTCGTCTTTGGCTTTAATCAAAGTCACGCCCTGAGTGTTACGACCGGTAATTCTTACTGATCCAACTTCGGTTCTAATCAAAGTTCCTTTGTTGGTAATAATCATTAATTGGTCTTTGGCCTCAATTGGGAAGCTGGCTACAACGGCGCCGTTTCTTTTTGAAGTGACGATGTTTGTAATTCCTGAACCGCCGCGATTGGTAATACGATATTCGTAGGCCGAAGATCTTTTGCCAAAACCGTTTTCGGTAATGGTTAAAATAAATTCTTCATTTTCGGCCATCTCTTCGATCTTAGCTTGAGATAGTTCCGAACCTTTAATTTGAATCAATTCTCTTGGTTGTTCCAAAAGATCGGTTGGTGGATTTTCTTGCAGACGTTTATTGTGGATGATTGCGTCGTGCAGTTCCAAACGTTTTTCTAGATTGATGCTTAGATATTTTTCCTTTTCTTCCGAATTATCGCCGGCGTGATTTAACACTGACATTGCAATAACTTTATTACCAAGTTCAAGCTTGATACCTCTAACACCGGTAGAGTTTCTGCTTTGGAAAATTCTTAATTTATTAACTGGGAAGCGGATACATTTGCCGTTTTTAGTAGAAAGCAAAATATCGTCAGCTTCATTGCACAGATTCACGCCAATTAAAGCTTCATCGCCTTCAAGTTTCATGGCGATTTTACCGCTGGAGCGAATGTCAACAAATTGATCCATCGAGTTGCGACGAATGTCGCCACCTGATGTTGCAAAAATAATGCTCAGATCTTTCCATTTTTCCTCATCTTCCGGAAGTGCTAAAATCGTGCTGATTTTTTCGTCGGCTTCAAGTGGAAGAAGGTTAACCAAGGCACGTCCACGAGCCTGCGGGCTGCCCAAAGGCAATTTGTAAGTTTTTAATTTGTAAACTTTTCCTTTGCTGGAGAAGAATAAAATTGGGGTGTGAGTGTTGGTCACAAAAATGTCGGTAGCAATATCTTCGTCACGTACATCCATGGCGCTGCGACCTTTACCACCGCGCTTCTGCGTGCGGTAAGCGTTAAGTGCAACACGTTTAATGTAGCCGTTCATCGTGCCGACCACAACCATGTCTTCTTTTGGAATTAGGTCTTCAATATCAACTTCGAATTCACTGTCTTCGATGGTTGATCTTCTAGGAGTAGCGAATTGTTCTTTAACGTCGGTTAATTCTTTTTTAACCAAATCCATCAATTTTGAACGGTCAGATAACAGTAGTAAGTAACCAGAAATTTCAGCGGCTAAAATTTTGAGCTCGTCGTTGATTTTGCCCATTTCTAGACCAGTCAAACGTGCTAATCTCATTTCTAAAATTGCCTTAGCTTGCGCTTCGGTGAAATAAAATTGGCCATCTTTAATGATGTTGCCTCTGTCTTGAACTAGATTGATGATTGCTTCAACCGTGTGTGCTGGCCAGCTTTTTGCGAGTAATCTTTCTTTAGCTTCTGCCGCATCTTGCGATTTTTTGATTAGTTCAACAATCTCATCAATGTTAGCAACTGCTACAGCTAATCCGATTAAAATGTGAGTTTTGTCGCGTGCTTTATTTAACAAGAAGTTGGTTCTACGAGTAGTCACATCTTCACGGAAAGCGGTGAAAATTTTAATCACCTCAAGAATGCCCATCAATTGTGGTCTGCCGTGATTTAGTGCCAACATGTTAACACTGAAATTACTTTGTAATTCAGTGAAACTGTAAAGTTGATTAATGATTACTTCTTCCATGGCGTCGCGTCTAAGCTCAATAACGACGCGGATTCCGTCGCGATCAGACTCGTCGCGTAAATCAGTAATTCCTTCAATTCTTTTTTCTTTTACCAGCTCGGCGATTTTTTCAACCAGCTTGGCTTTATTCACTTGGTAAGGAATTTCTTCAATAATAATGGCAACTTTACCACCCGATTTTTTCTCGATTTTGTGACGTCCGCGCATTACAACAGAACCGCGTCCCATGCGGGCTGCTGAATCAAATCCGCTGCGGCCTAAAATAATACCGCCGGTTGGAAAGTCAGGTCCCGGTATGATTTTAATAATGTCGTCAATGCTGATTTCATTGTTGTCGATGTAAGCCAGACAAGCATCAATCACTTCACCTAAATTGTGTGGTGGGATGTTAGTTGCCATACCAACAGCAATACCGCCAGAACCGTTCACAAGTAGGTTGGGGAAACGTGCCGGTAAAACTCTTGGTTCTTTTTCGTGGCCATCATAGTTCGGTACAAAATCAACAGTATCCTTGTCGAGATCATCCAACATGGTGTGTGTAACTTTTTCCAAACGGGACTCAGTGTAACGCATTGCAGCCGCCGGATCATCATCAATTGAACCGAAGTTACCTTGCCCGTCAATCAATGGCACGCGCATCGAGAAATCTTGGGCCATCCTCACCAAAGATTCGTAAATAGCCGAGTCACCGTGCGGGTGATATTTACCCATTACTTCACCGACAATTCTGGCCGATTTTTTAAATGGTTTATTGTAATCGTAATTACCTTCATACATGGCGTAAAGAATACGGCGATGCACGGGTTTTAAACCATCACAAGCATCTGGAATCGCACGCGAAACGATCACGCTCATGGCGTAATCTAAGTAAGATTTTTTCATCTCAGAAACGAGCGAAACTGACTGAATATCTTTGCCAACGGCAACTTGAATAACGTTTTGGTTAGTCATTTTTTTTGAGAATTTTTTGTGTGAAAATGTGGTGCTAAACGGAGGTTGCGCAGACTAAAATATTATCCCGCAAGTGCAACAGGTTTTTGGGGGAGGGGATAGTTATCAATTAACAATTAGCAATTATCAATTAACGGTTGGTGGCTTGAACAGCAATGTTAATTGTTAACTGATAATTGTTAATTTCCTCGGTTAATTTCCTCGGTTAATTTCCTTGGTTAATTTCCTCTGGGGTTTCCAACAACGTATGGTGCTATAAATGCTCCAATCAAAGAAAAGACCAAAATAGGAAAATAGTGCCAGATTAACATGTGCGAAATTCCGTCGCTGTGTTCGCTTACTCTTAAGGCAATTGCGCTAATTGCGGTGGCGGCAATAATTGTAAATGCTCCGGCCTTGTGAGGATTCATATTCACACCTTTGCGCAAAATATAGAAAAAATAAAGAGACGGAATGATCGCAAATCCAGCGATGCATAAAGTACATTCAAAGTTATGACCCGAAGATGCCGTTAAGTCTGTTTGATTTAGCAGAAAAAATTCACCGATAAAAAAGCAGAATAAAGCCAGCAAAACCATATAAGGAGATTTAAGTAAAAAAGATTTTTGGTAATTATCTGGGTATATTGTTAGCACGGCTGTAACTAGGCAGGAGAACAAGAGTAATAAAATTAGGCCAATTTCAATTGTAAAAAATGGCTGGGAAAATCTTTCAATAATATCACCTCTAGCGCCCAGAGATGTTTGAATAGCGGTATAATAAGCCACGGAAAACAACATAAATTGCAAAACCAAGTAAGATGGTTTCTTTAAAGTTTTTACCGGCGTGGCTTTACTTGAAAGGTTAGAAATTAAATCTGCTGTATTCATAATTTTGGAAATTGTTGTTTTATTTTTTTAATCGCCCGATGTGCTGCAACTTTTACCGCTGATTCGTTCATATTAATTAACTTTCCAATCTCTTTGGCTGTATGTCCGGTGATATACATCAATGTTAAAATTTCTCGCTGTTTTTCATTAGTATGAGCAAGCATTTCATTAACTAATTCGCGTCCACTTGGATCGATAGTTATATCGGTTAAAATATCGGAAAATTCTTCAATATCTGAAATTTTGTGACGCATTTCTGCATAATATTTGCGCAGATAATCATTAATTCGAAAAGTCGTAATAGCCATCAACCACGGCATTAAAGGACGATCGCAATCATAAGTGTGGCGGGCTTTGTGAATTGAAATTAAAACTTCTTGAACCACATCTTCAACATCGGCACTGGCAATTTTTTTAGCTGTAACGGCGCGGACTATTTTACTAATTTGCAGCAGAAACTGATGATAGGAATTTTGATCTCCGGCCAGAGACAGCCGCATCAAATCTTTCAAATTATTATTCTGATTTATTGTAACCATTTAAAGTTAGATGACGAATAGGTTATACTATCTACCGCTCGTAAGAGTGGGAAGACGGGTTCAGTTAGAAGAATTAACCATATTTGCACAATTTATGAAAAAAACATTTTTACTTGTCGCGCTTAATCTTATTGCTTCTGACCTTTCTGCAGCTGAGACAAAATATATTAAAAACACTAAAAATCTTACCGCTCTTCAAAGATATGTAATTGAGAAAGGTGGTACTGAACCGGCATTTCGTAACGAATATTGGAACAATAAAAAAGACGGAATTTATGTTGATGCTGTTTCCGGCCAACCACTATTTTCTTCAATTGACAAATATGATTCCGGCACCGGCTGGCCAAGTTTTACCAAGCCGATTGTGGGAAATTCCATTATTAAAAAAACTGATAATTTATACGGCATGCAACGGGTTAAAATCGTGTCAAAAGATGCTGATTCGCATTTAGGTCATGTTTTTAATGATGGGCCAAAAGATAAAGGCGGATTGCGTTATTGCGTTAATTCCGCCTCGCTACGCTTCATTCCTAAAGAGTCGTTGAAAAAAGAAGGTTATGAAGAGTTTGAAAAGCAGTTTAAGTAAATTTTCTTTCAATCACATAATCCAAAGAAGCTTTACCGGCGCCGCAAATTGCCAGCCATGTAAATACAGCAAAATAAACTGCTTCTTCAAATCCAAGCAGGGTTTCAAGTGAATCAATGTCACTTAATTTTGCTGAAATTATTGCCACAATCATCACGATCGAAAGTGCGCCTGCGCTTATTCTGGTGATCAATCCAAGCATAATCAAAAGCCCGCCGAAACATTCTACGCAGGAAACAAAAGGCGTGGTAAATTGTGGAAAAGGAATTCCCCAATAAGCAAAATTTTCAATCATTGCTTCCAGATTTTGTAACTTTGCCCAGCCAGTTAACATAAAAACATAACCAACTATAAAGCGTGCTACAAGTGGTCCGGCCCATTCAAAATGAGATGCGATTTTTTTGGGACCTAAAATGAAAAAATTGCCTAAGAAATTTATGAAAAACATGTTTAATCCTTTTTTTGATTATTATTAGCCAGCAAGCCATTGCTGATCCAGCGCGAAAACCAATGTGAGATTTTATGCGCTTGCGATTCTTCAATTTCGTTCAAAGCCTCGCCGATTTTTGTTCCGTCAAAAATTATTTTAAGCAGAGCAAATTCTTCTTTTTCCAGATCCATTCTCCAAACCTGATCGTCATGACGAAAAACCGCGAGATAGCTATTCTCATTGATTACTAAAGCCTCGCGCTCATCCATTACCGCTTGGTAATATTGATTGGTAAGATGAGAAAATTGATGAAGTTCAAGAGCTGTGCGCGGATATAAAACTGATTCCATAAGCAATTCTGGAGTCATGCCCTGTAAATCTGCAAGCGTTAGTGCTTCACTATTTTCTGGATCAGTCATTTGCGTAACCGCAGTTTCGAGGCGGCAGATTTCTTGGGCAAAAACATCATTTGGAAATTTA
This sequence comes from Rickettsiales bacterium, assembly GCA_947455845.1. Lineage (GTDB taxonomy): Bacteria > Pseudomonadota > Alphaproteobacteria > Rickettsiales > UBA1997 > UBA2645. The sequence goes on along the minus strand of CANGQE010000031.1, from coordinate 2,750 downwards.
TTTTCGATAAATTTTTGTAGCTTCAGAGGAAATCTGGCAATATTAAAATGGTCAGGTTGTTCGCTATTTACAAAATCCCAAATTAGCGGCTTAAATTTTTCTTCTCCTAAATATTTTTCCAGTACCGGATAATCTTCAGCCACTATATCGTTCAAGCGATAGCGATAGGAATTAACATAGACGGCAAGCTGATTGGCGGCAGAAAATTTTTCTTTTTCGATAATCCATTTTGAAGGTTCGCTGTTAAAATTATTGCCGAGAATAATGGCATCTTGGAGTAATTTTTGTGATTCGGGAAGTGTAGTTATTTTGGCGGATTCTTGTGTGGATTTCATAATTGAAATTTCTGGCAAAACATAATTTGCCGCATCTTTTGCTGCGTCTTTTGCTTTTTGTAATTCGGCAAAAAGCTCCGGAAATTCTGGAATATTATCATCCCATTCAATCATTGTATTTGGTACTCGCCCAGTATTGTTGACGACATATTTATATAAATTCCACACCTCATCAACCACGTGATCATCGTGAGTATCGATAATATGCGTACCTTTATTGCTGTGCCCAGAAAGATGAATTTGTTGAACTTTATCAAGTGGAAGAAGATCGATATAAGCCTTCGGATCAAGGCCGTGATTATAGCAGGTAACGTACACATTATTTACATCTAGCAGCAGGTGACATTTTGATTCTTCAACCATGCGCGCCATAAATTCTGCTTCCGGCATGGTTGAGTTGTTGAACTCAAGATAAGTTGAAGGATTTTCAAGTGCGATGGGCATTTCGAGATAATCCTGAACCATCGTTATTCTTTGAATTATATGTTTTAAAGCTTCTTCGTTGTAAGGAAGTGGCAAGAGATCGTGAGTGTTTTTGTGGGCAACTCCGGTCCAGCATAAATGGTCAGAAATCCACAATGGATTTACCCATCTGATTAATTTTTTAAGTTTGGATAAATATTCTGAATTAAGCGGATCAACCGTTCCAATCGAAAGTGAAACGCCATGCATCACGATCGGATAAAGTTCTTTTATTTTGCCTAAATTGGTTTTTGGTCGGCCATCAGTATCCATAAAGTTTTCTGAGATAATCTCAAACCAGTCAACTTTCGGATTATGATCAAATATGTGTTGGTAGTGCTTAGAACGAAGTCCTAAGCCAAAATTATTTTGCATTATTGATAGTGTTTCTGAAAAATTAGCAATTTTTAGAGATTCTATTGATGGATTGCCACGACCCTTACGGCCTTGGCAATCCACTATTACCAAAGTTCAGCTATTCTTGGGTATCGGTACGGCATGAGCCTTTACCTTTACAGGCATTCTTGCCGCTAGATCCTTGAGATTTGCAGGCATTTTTGCCTTTGCAGGAATGCTTTTCTTTTCCGTCAGCAGTTTTGCAGTTAGCTTTTTCAACTTTACTGTCTTTACCATTGCAGCTTGATTTAGAGTCATGGGCGGCAAATGAATTGCTTGCAGCCAAAACTGTAGTTGCAAAAAGACCAGCTAAAGCAGCTGTTGCCAATTTGTTATTTTTAAGAGTCATAAATTTCCTTTTTGAATTTTTTAAAAAAACTTAACCATTGTAATGCAATAAATTTTGGCCTTTATCCCTTCGGGATACAGCAACGCGGCACGAGCCACGCCCCACACATATGTCAAAGGGACATACGTGTAAATTTTTGAAATTTTAAAGCATTACGCTCAATCAATTCGTTTTGATTTTGAATTTAGTTACATCTTACCATTTTTAGAGGTGATCACCTTAGGGCAGTGTTGCAAATCAAACTTTTTGTAATTCTTATTTTAGTTTGCCTTCGCAGAATCGGGTTTGTAGTTTTGCTCTAACTTTAACCAACCATAATTTTTATGAAAATAGGCGTCACAGGAATCACCGGCCGCATGGGAAAAACTATTGCCAGCCTTGTTTTGCAAGATGACTTGCTCGAGCTTTCATCTGCATTAGCTCGCAAAGATAGTGGCCTTGAGGGATTAGATCTGGGAGAATTTTTAGGCTTTGAAAAAAACAACTCCAAAATGGTTTCTGATCTCGACCAATTCATCCAAAGTTGTGACGCCATTATTGATTTTTCCGCCCCCGCTTTAAGTTTAGAAATCGCTGCTAAATGTGCAGAAGCCAAAAAAGTTTTAGTTTGCGGCACGACAGGATTCTCTGACTCTGAAAAACAAAAATTCGCCTCTTACGCCTCAGATGCAGTAATTGTCTGGTCTTCCAACATGTCGCTTGGTGTCAATTTATTAATGAACCTAGCCGAAAAAGTTTCCCACATTCTTCACGACGACTTCGACATTGAGATCGTTGAAATGCACCACAAAAATAAAATCGACTCCCCTTCAGGAACCGCTTTATCCCTAGGCGCAGCTGTTGCCCAAGGTCGCGGCATCGACCTTGAAAAATTCGCCAACATGGCCCGAGTCGGTAAAGAAGCCAAACGCCAAAAAGGCGAAATCGGATTTGCCGCCATCCGCGGCGGCGACGTCATCGGCGACCACACTGTAATTTTCGCCGGCGACGGCGAACGCCTAGAACTAACCCACAAAGCCTCCAACCGCGACATTTTTGCGAAGGGTGCAATTAGAGCGGCGATTTGGGGAAGCGCTAAAAAAGCTGGATTTTATTCGATGCGGGATGTGTTGAGTTAGGAAATCTTTCCCTATTCGTAATCCTGTAACTCGTTGGTCGAGCGGAGTCGAGACCTACCAGGAGTTAATTTATCATAGTCTAAAACATTT